>JACMIM010000500.1 GCA_014381165.1 Roseiflexaceae bacterium | reverse complement strand
GCTGTGTGGTCGAGTGATTATAGCGCTATTGGCGTTCCCGGCGCGGCGGCACCCCGGCGCGGCGGCACCCCGGCGCTGAAGCGCCGGGCTATTGGGTTTGTGTCTTTAGCCCTCAGCCCTCAGCCCTCAGCCCTCAGCCCTTGTTTCAGCCCTCAGCCCTCAGCCTTTGCCTTAGCCCGCACCGCCGCCGCCGCCACCGCTTGCGCCGCTGCTGCTGCTGCTGGAAGTACTGCTGGCCGAGCTGCTGGCGTTGGAGAGTGAGCTGAGGAAGTTCTGACTGAAATCTTGGAGCATCAAGTTCGAGCCAGCGACGCTGGGCGTGCCGGGCGACGAGCTAGTGCCGATCACGGCCGGGTAGTACCAAATTGGCAGCGGCTCGTTGGTGTTCTGGTAGCTGCGCGTCAGCCGTTTCTCGCCGCCCAGGGCCACGGCGTAGGGCAGCAGCCGGTCGAAGTGGCCCTCCGGCCCCTGGCCCACGGCAAGACCTTCCAGGTGGTCTTTGAAGAATCGCCAGCGCGCCAGTGCCTCGGCACCTGCCTCGGTCAGGCCGCGTATGCTACCGCCGATGGTCAGCCAGGCCACGCCGCCCAGCGCCAGGGCAATGCCTGCGACCGGCAGCCAGAAGCTGATGCGCGCGGCAAAGGCCGCGCCAAAAAGCGCCACCAGTGCGCCACACACCAGCAGAATGACACCAAGCGCTATTGCGGGCCTGCGTCGGCTGCGGCGCGCGGGGTCGAGCAGGCCAAGCGCCACCAGTCGTTCGTCGGCCAGGCGGCCAAGGTCGGGCAGCGCGCCGACGATATCGCTGTTCGTGCCATTCAGCACCACCGTAGGCTCTTTCTCGAACAGCGCCTGCATGACCCGCCGCTCGATTGGGTCGAGCGTGTCTTCGTCGCTGCGCACCCGCTCGGCGCGAACGTAGGTGCCCTTCCAACGCTCACGCTCCTCGTGGAATTGGACGAAGCCACGGTTGGCCAGATCAAGCATGGTAGCGGTGAACGCCTGAGTGCCTGTCTCACCAAGCAATTGCGCTGTTTCGGCAGGGCGCAGCGTATCGGGTGGGCTGTAAACCGGGCCGCTGAACGCCGATTTTGGATCGCGCGCGCCACGCCGCCACAGTCCAGCCCCTACACCGCCGCCAGCTACCAGCAGTACCGAAAGCAGCGAGAGCAGGATATTAACGGTTGGTCGCGTGGTGGCGTCGTAGTTCTCCTGCCACTCGCTATCAGCCTGCCAGGCTGGGGCTGCGCCGCCGACAATGCCCTTAGGAAAGCGCACACGCAGCGTTAGCTCCTGATCGGGCGCGATGTTGCTTGCGCGTAGCGAGGCCTCGCCGTCCTGAATCGATACGCTGCCGTCGGGCGCGGCATCGGGCGCACTGGCCGTGATCTCGCTGGCGGCCACCGCCTGCGGCAACCGGATGACGCCGGTAGCCTGTTCGACCAGTTCCTCGCGGTCGGGGAAGACGATCGACCACCAGACTTCGTCGCCGTCGGCGAAGCGGCGCACTGCCCCGGCCACATCGTAGCCCAGCGTAAAGCTGCGGCTGGCATCAGTAGTTGGCGGGTAGACCCAGCGCACGCGTTGCGCGCCGTCTTCCTGGAACACGCTGAAGGTGCGCGGCTCGCTGCTTTCCTCATCCTCGACCTGGCGGTACGCGCCCTCGGCATCGCTGAGCGTGATGTTTGTGATGCCGTCGAGCCGCCGCTCAGGCAGATCGCGAAAGGCGAAGGTGAACGGGCCGCTGGTGTAGCGCAACGTCAAGCGCTCGCTTACGCCGAGTGTGCCATCGGCGCGCACCTCGACCGCCGTATCGATCTGCTGCCAGACGAATGCGCGCTCGGCCTGATTGGGTGGGCTGAACACGAGCGCCAGAACGGTGAACAGCAACACAAACATAGGCATTGGAAATTCCTTTCGACCCGGCACGAACGAACAACGATTTTAGCATCTCACTAGCCCAGCGTTTCCGTTCTGATACATGTAGGACTTACACAGTTGCCCAAGCGC
>JACMIM010000499.1 GCA_014381165.1 Roseiflexaceae bacterium | reverse complement strand
TTGAATCCATCCTAACAGTTTAGCGCATATCTGTCACGTGGGGCTGGCGCTGCCGGCCGCCGCGCGGCTGAAGCCGCTGGCTGGGGGTACCAAGCGGCGCGGCTGAAGCCGCTGGCTGGGGTACGAAGCCCGCCTACGCGGGCTAAATATCGTTTCAGCCCGCGAAGGCGGGCTTGGTACCCCCAGCCAGCGGCTTCAGCCGCGCCGCTTGGTACCCCCAGCCAGCGGCTTCAGCCGCGCGGCGGCCGGCAGCGCCAGCCCCACGTGACAGATATGCGCTAAACTGTTAGGATGGATTCAATAGCCTGCGCCCGTGTATACCTCTGATCAGGGAGTCACACCATGAGCACATCTGATGCGACCAACACCCACCTGTACCCCCGGCCTCAGCTTGCCCGCGCTGAGTGGCTTTCGCTCAATGGCCCGTGGGCATTTGCGCTCGACCACAACGCCCGCTGGACCCAGCCGGCCCAGGTCGCGTTCCAGGCAACCATCACAGTGCCGTTTGCGCCGGAAACCAGCGCTAGCGGCATTGGCGACACCAGCTTCTGCTTGGCCTGCTGGTACCGGCGCGAGTTCGATGCACCGCCACTCGCGCCCGGCCAACGCCTGCTGCTCCATTTTGGCGCGGTCGATTACGCCGCCACGGTTTGGGTGAACGACCGGCTGGTGGGTCGGCACACCGGCGGCTACACGCCATTCTCCTTCGATATTACCGAGGAGCTTCAGCCGAGTGGCCCGCAAACAATTGTGGTGCGTGCGGAAGACGACCCGCAGGATCTGGCCAAGCCGCGTGGCAAGCAGGATTGGCTGCTCGAACCGCACTCGATTTGGTACCCGCGCACTACTGGCATTTGGCAGACCGTGTGGTGCGAGCGAGTGGGCGCGGTTGCAATCAGCGAGCTGCGCTGGACGCCGAACCTGATCGATTGGGAGCTGCGCTTTGACGCGCTGCTCGATGGTGAGCGCCGTGAAAACCTGCGGCTCAGTGTCAAGCTGTATCTGGGAAACATGCTGCTGGCCGACGACACGTACAGCGTGATGGCTGGCGAGGTACACCGGCGGATCGCGCTGTCCGACCCAGGTATCGACGATTACCGCAATGAGTTGCTGTGGAGTCCGAATCAGCCCACGATCATCCGTGCCGAGCTTCAGGTGTGGGGCCGCCGGGGCGAGCTGCTGGACGAAGTTTCCAGCTACACGGCGTTGCGCCAGGTCGGCATCCAGGGCGACCGCTTTCTGCTGAACGGCCGGCCCTACCCGCTGCGGCTTGTGCTCGACCAGGGTTATTGGCCGCAGAGCGGCATGACTGCGCCCGACGATGCGGCCCTGCGGCGTGATGTCGAGCTGGCCAAGGCTATGGGCTTCAACGGCGTGCGCAAGCACCAGAAGATCGAGGACCCGCGCTATCTCTACTATGCCGACACACTGGGCCTGCTGGTCTGGGCGGAGATGCCGAGTGCCTACCGCTTCACCACGCAAGCAGTCGAGCGCTTGGAGCATGAGTGGAAGGCCGCGATCGCGCGCGACATCAGCCACCCCTGTATCGTGGCCTGGGTGCCATTCAACGAATCGTGGGGCGTGCCCGACCTGCCTGATAATCCTGCGCAGCGCCATTATGTCCAGGCACTCTATCACCTGACGAAGACGCTGGATCCAACCCGCCCGGTGATCGGTAATGACGGCTGGGAGAGCGCTAGCACGGATATTCTCGGCATCCACGATTACGACGGGAATCCCCAGCAGATCGCCCAGCGGTACGACGCAGGGCAGATCATCGAGCAGCTGTTCACGCGCGAGCGCCCGGGTGGGCGGCTGCTGCTGCTGGATGGCCACGCCCACACCGGCCAGCCGATCATGCTCACCGAGTTCGGCGGGATCGCCTTTTCCGAGGATGCCGAAGCGACCTGGGGCTACACGCGCAGCAGCGATCTGGCGGCTTTTCAACAGCAGTACGCGGCGCTGCTAGCGGCGGTGCGCGCGAGCAAACTGCTGGCAGGCTTCTGCTATACGCAGTTTGCCGACACCTATCAGGAGTCGAATGGGCTGCTGTACGCCGACCGCACACCAAAGATTCCGCTTGATGAAATTATGCTGGCCACCTCCGGGCCGCGTAGCGAGCGGCAGCTCCAAGTTGAACAGGAATGGCAGGCGCGCATGCTCAAGTTTCAGCAACAGCAGCCGATTCTTGACGACGAGGAACTGCCAGGAACGTAGGCGCTGTGCCTGGGGTGCGGCGCTTAGACGGATTTTCGCTATTACGGGGAGCGGCGGGGTTCAAACCCGCCGCTC
>JACMIM010000498.1 GCA_014381165.1 Roseiflexaceae bacterium | reverse complement strand
CTTTGCTTTCATTATTGCAACGCATTCGTGGCGGGCTAACACGTGTTTCGCCCCTACAGATAATGCTACGGATTTGCGGCGTAGGGGCTAACCTCGTGTTCGCCCGCAGTGTGCTTGTCCCGATTAAGATTACTAACGAACATGAACCTGATACCATATTTGCTTGAGATTGGAATGACCGAATACGAAGCCAAGGTGTACCTAGCGCTGCTTGGCGAGCACCCAGCGACGGGCTACCAGCTCAGCAAGAGTTCCGGTGTGCCGCGCTCGATGGTGTATGAGGCACTTGGCCGGCTGGAGGCGCGCGGCGCGGCGCTCAAGACGGTCGAGGAAAAGGCCACGCTGTTCCGACCGGTTGCGCCCGAAACACTGTTACAGCGCTACGAGAGCGAGGCACGCGCGCGTGCGCTGCTGCTGCGCGAACGGCTGGCTCCGCTCTATCAGCGCCAGATCGAGGGCCGGCTATGGAACTTCAATGGCCGGCACGAGGCGCTGCGCTATGCTGGCGAGCTGATTGGTGCCGCCGAACGCGAACTGATGCTTGTGCTGTCTGATGCCGATGTCGAGGATCTGCGGCCAGCTCTGGCTGCTGCTGCCGCGCGAGGCGTTCATGTCGGCGCGATGCTGACCGGCCACGCGCCGCTCGATGTCGGCCAGGTGGTGCGCCATCCCCAGCATGAGACCGAGCTGCACCGCATGCAGGAAACACTGATGGTGGTCGCCGACGAGCGCGAGTTTCTGATCGCCAGTGGCCACGCCAGCACCACTGCCACCTTGACGACAAACACGAACATGGTGCTGATCGCTCGCCAATTCATCTGGATGGAGCTGTTTGCCCAGCGCATCTTCGCCCGCCTGGGTGATGATCTCCTGGCCAAGCTCGATCCCGACGATCGGCAGGTGCTCATGCAGGAGCTAAATCATGACAACGAATAATATCCCCGCCCTGCCGCAGGTGCGCGATCTCGTGCAAAATAATCGCCCGCTGGCCGAGGAAGAGGCCGAGATCGCCCGGCTGCCCTGGATGCTGCGGCTGACGGCGCTGACATTTGTTGCGCTGGTAGCCGGCGGGCTGGCCGAGCGTGCCGCTGCACCAGACTGGACCGCGCCTGCGCTGTTTCTGCTAGCTTACGCGGCTGGCGGCTTCTTCAGCGTGCAGCAGGCCTGGGCCACACTCAACGCCCGCCAGTTCGATGTCAATGTGCTGATGATCGTCGCCGCGATCGGTGCCGCGCTAATTGGCGAGCCGCAAGAGGGCGCGATCCTGATGTTTCTGTTCTCGCTTTCGAACACACTGGAAACCTTTGCGATGGGCCGCACCCACGCCTCGGTGCGCGCGCTGCTCGATCTCTCGCCGCGTGAGGCCGAGGTCTACCGCGATGGCGTGCTGATGCGCGTGCCGGTCGAGTCGCTGCGGGTCGGCCAGGTTGTGCTGGTGCGGCCCGGTGCGCAGATTCCCGCCGACGGCCTGGTGCTGAAGGGCGAAGGGTCGGTCAATGAGGCTTCGATCACTGGCGAGTCGATGCCAGTCGAGAAGCGCCCCGGCAGCCGCACGTTTGCCGGCACGCTCAATGGCCAGGGCGCATTGGAGATCACGGTCAGCACGGCGGTCGAGAACTCGACACTGGCCCGAATTGTGGCGGTGGTGCGCGAGGCCCGCGAGCAGAAGGCTGCCAGCCAGGACTTCACCGACCGCGTGGTGGGCCAGTACTATGCCTACGCGGTGGTAGCGATGACATTACTGGCAATTATCATCCCGCTGTTTTTCTTGGGCTGGGACGCGCCGACCACGCTCTACCGCGCCTTTACGCTGATGGTGGTGGCATCGCCCTGTGCGCTGGTAATCTCGATCCCGGCCACGCTGCTTTCCGCCCTGGCCTCCTCGGCGCGCGGCGGCGTGCTATTCAAGGGTGGGCGCTACCTGGAGGCGGCGGCCCGCGTGCGCGTGGTGGCCTTCGACAAAACTGGCACGCTGACCACAGGCAAGCCCCAGGTCGTGGAAATCATTCCAATCGACAGCTCGTTTGAACTCTCAGCCATCAGCCATCAGCCATCAGCCCTACTTTCCTTGGCCGCAGCGGTGGAGCAGTACTCGGAGCACCCATTGGCCCGCGCGATTGTCGGTGCAGCGCAGGAGCGCGGCCTGGTGATTGCCGAGGCGCAGCAGTTCGTCGCGCTGACCGGATCGGGCGCGCAGGCCGAGGTCGCGGGGCGGCAACTGCGCATCGGTCGGCCAGACTTGTTCGAGCTTGGGGCGGATGTGGCGGCACAGGTGGTGGCGCAGGAGCGCCAGGGCCGCACGCTGGTGGTGCTGGGCGCGGGCCAGCAGCCGCTGGGTTTGATCGCGCTGGCCGACACGCTGCG
>JACMIM010000497.1 GCA_014381165.1 Roseiflexaceae bacterium | reverse complement strand
CGATATTTCCTTGCCCGCCGCAGGCGAAATGAAACCTGTTGGGCAACTGCGTAACTCCTAAGATTATTAGACTCGGCAGCGCGAAGCCTAACCTCTTATGATTTAACATCTACATAGCTGTATGATGTCAAGGCGAAAAAGGGTTAACAGCATACACAGGTGCCACTAAATGTTTCATCACGTATCGCCCACCCAGCAAGTGCGTGAGAACTATGCTGGGGCAACTGGGTACACCAAGGAACTCACGCTCCGCAGTATCGTAGTGCATGCTGCGCTGTTTGCGCTGGCTTTCTCGCTGATCATTCCGGTGGGCGCGGTTCTGTGGCGCTGGCTGCAGGACATATTGCACCCGCTCGAGGCTTTACGTGTATTATTCGAGCCATTAGTGCTCTTGGCGTTCGTGTTCTTTTTGGTATTTTCGAGTGTGTTTTACATCGGCGTAACACTTCTTGTGTGGCTCGTATCGAATTCCACATGGCAAGCAGCGCAAGCAAGTGCCGAAGTGCTTGATCAGCAGGGTGCAGTTACGCAAGCCGTGATTATTGACCGCTGGACAGCAACATTTGCCAACGCCCACGACCAATGGACGAGCCATTACCTAGCTTATACGTATGGCGGGTATGCTGTGAGGCAGCAAGTGAGTTCCAAAACATATCGTGCAAGTTCGGTTGGCATGACTGTACGGGTGCGCTATCTACCGAGCAATCCGCTGGTTGCGCGGTTGGAAGATGCACATTAACCCAATCACGCCGCCCCTATTTTCACATCAGGACGAACGACGAACGTTCGATCTCTGCCGTTTGTCCTGGTCTAATCCAGCATGGCAATCGTGTGATGGCATGTGTGGATATGGATGATTGGCTTGCTTTGTTGCTTTGCGTAGGCTACCACATCACCAGAGCCGCCTTCTGCCGCTGCTGGAAGGCCGTTCCACGCCGCTAGGAGCAGCGCACTTGAATCAACTAACCAGCGTCCAAGGGCCATGTACGCCGTGTTTGAGCGCAGTGCAAACGGTAGTTGGTGAATGCGCTGGCTATTCTGGCATAGCGCAAGATAGCGATCGCGGTCTGGCCCCGGCGGGAAGTTCTCGATCAAATCGGTGCTTGCAAGGCATGCTTCGAGCGGAATGGCATGGGCCAATGCCGCTTCAGCAAACAGTGTATCGGCCCCGGCGGCAAGCCCAGATAGCGCAACGATTCCGCTGGGACTAACCCGTTGGAGATGTGCCAGAATACGATCAAATGCATGGGCAACAAACAGCGCGGTTGTTTCGTCGCCAAGATTGCAGTGTCCGGTCACCGCTACCCGTAGCGGGCGGCGTTTCCTCCATGCAGGAAAGGCTATATGAGCGTGAGCATCCACCATAATAATCAGCCTCATTTACTTCAACAATATTAGGACTTACGCAGTTGCCCAAGCGCGTTCATTTCGCCTGCGGCGGGTTCGGTTGTTGGCGCTCTGCGCCAACAACCGACACAAACAAGATAGATGTTCCACGCTACTGCAGGCAGGACTCGCCAATTGCGTAAATCCTAAACATATTGATGGTAGTAAACCATGGGGGCAGGGTAAAAACCGTGCTGTTTTTGCGGAATTTTGCCGTGTGGGTGGGCAGGTACCAAATGCTTTTGCTATTGCGGATTACGCATGGAGCGTTTAGAATTCAGAACCCTGCTTTCTAATAAGCGCCAGGCGAAAAGACCATGTTGCACCCGTCGAAACCAGTGCCTGTTCCGGCAACGACCAGCGTCTTTCTTTCGTATTCCCGCCAAGACCGCGCCTTTGTACACATGCTGCACGACCGCTTGGAGCAAACGCAGATCGTGGCGTGGTGGGACCAAGAGGAGCAGCCGGGCCATGACTGGACCGAACAACTGCTGACATGGCTCGAACACGCCGATGCTGTGGTAGTGGTTGTTTCACGGCATAGTGTTACGTCATTTTCGGTCAAGAACGAGGTGCTGCTGGCGCAAGATTACGGACGGCGGATTGTGCCGGTGTTGTTGGAACAGGCCCGCGGCGGCTTATGGGTCTTGATCCGCTCGCTCCAATGGATTGATGCTCGTGATGGGCGCGACCCGCTGCCCGAACTGCTTGCCACGCTTGTTCATTCAACGCCGGTTTCGCCCCCACACTCCCCCAACTTGCTGGAACCACCCATGCGCGACCAACCTAACCCGCCATCAGCAAGCACAACACAGGCGCAGATTACGATTGTGCTGCCCGGCGACATGCGGGATTTTACGCCGCCTGAACAAAGCAGCCTGCAACAGATTTTAGCGCGGTTCGCCAATATTCGGCCCGAGCAGATCACGATCGTGCGGATCGAAGCAGGCAGCGTGCATGTGACATTACAAATGCCCGAGTCTATTGCTCGCTGGCTTGTCACCCTGCACGAGCGGCGGGTTCCACTCATGGAACTACTCGACATACGAGATGTACGCAACCTGCAGGTGATTTCGGACGCCGCAACACTCACCGTTGCGCCACCAAAAACCGTGCAGCCACCACGCCGTGCTCCACACGAAGATACATGGTGGCAACGGATTTTTGGCGGGTACAGGGGGCGTTTGATCGGCGCAGGTGCGCTCCTGGCTGTTGTGCTGCTTGTTCTGCTGGCATTGCCCAAGCCAACAACGGTTGTTGGCAGCACACCATTTGTTGGCGTGGTTGCCAGCGTGCAGGGAGCCTTGAGCGTGCAGCGCGATGGCTGGCGCGCGCCGGTTCTGGCTGCGCCCGGAACTGCGCTCCAGAACGGCGACCGCTTGATCCTGGATGCCGATGCACAGGCAAAGATTGTGTGCGCCGATGCGCGTGTGGTTGCGGTGCCACATGGCAATGGTGGCGCACTGTGCAATAGTTCAACAAACACGCTTGTGTTCGGCACAAGCTTATTCTCGATTGCCCGCAGCGAAACCGATGCCAGTGTTCCGCAGGTGATTGTGCCGCGCGCAACCAAGCTCTCTTCCCTCACGCCCACGCTGCGCTGGACGTTGGTAGATGCAACGAATTACCGAATTGCGGTACAACAAGGCGCTACGATAGTTTGGCAAACAACGGTGACAGACACAACCACGCTTGTCTACCCAGCGGATGTGCCACCGTTGGAACGCGGCACCGCGTACCGTGTGGCTGTGAGCGCGAACGGCGGGTCAACCGAAACAACACAGGGAATTGGTTTCACGGTGTTGAGCGCGAGCGAGGCGCAACAAGTTACTGCGGAAGTTGAGCGTGTCCGTGCGCTTGGCCTTGACGCGCCGACGACGCAATTTCTGCTTGCCAACCTCTACGCCACAAACGATCTGAATGCCGAAGCACTGGAACTGCTGGATGCGCTCGCGCCTGGTTCGCAACAGGCCGCTGTGTTCCAGCTTCAGGGCGACTTGCTTGCGCGGATCGGCCTACCACATTTGGCGCTTGAGCCATATACCCGTGCGCTCGCCATCGCACAAGCGGCGAATGATCGGCTGGGCCAGGCGCTGGCATACCGTTCGCTCGGCGCAAGTTCGGCGGCAGTCGGCGGTGCAGAACAGCAGGCGCGGGCGAACTATGAACAAGCATTACGTCTTTACGAGGAGTTTGGTGATGCACCAATGGTTGCCGACATCCAACAACGCCTTGCTGACCTGCCGTAGCATGCTGCTCGCCGTGCTGCTCTGGGCCGCGCTTGGCCTTTCTCCCGCACACGCGACGCCCGCCGCTCAAAGCGACCCGGCGCAACAGTGTGCGGAAGGAAGCAAACTCTTTTTTGATGGCAAGCGCGAGCAGGCGTTGCCGCTGTTGGAAGCAGGCTTTTCCGCTCGCGCAACGGCAAATTTCGACCCCCAAGCGTTGGGCGTGTGCGCGTTGCAGCTTGGCTTTCTGCGCGAACAGGCCGGAAAGCGCAGCGAGGCGCAAACCGCCTACCAAGTTGCGCTCGAATCCTTTCGCGCTGGAACATCGAGCGATGGCGAAAGCTTGGCGCTGATCGGGCTTGGTCGCCTTAGCCAGCAAGGAGGGCAAAATGACGAGGCGCTGCGCTTGTTCGAGCAAGCCCGCGACACTCAGCGCGGCGCAGGCGACCGCGCTGGCGAAGCGACCACGCTGGGCAACATCGGTGCGCTGTACGTTCAGCAGAGCCGCTACAACGATGCGCTTGCTCAGTTTCAGCAGGCGCTGCACATTCAGCGCGATTTGGGCGACAAGCGCGGCGAGGCAGTTGCGCTCAACAATCTCGCGCTTGTGTACCAGAACCAGGGCCGCTACGCCGAGGCGCAGCAAACCTACGGGCAGATCCTGCCGATCTTCCGCGAGTTGAACGACACCGAAAACGAAGCCACTGCACTCGGCAACCTTGGAACGGTCCTGCTGCGCCTCGGCCAGTACGAGAACGCCCGCGCCACTGTGGAGCAGGCCCTTGCGCTTGTTCGCGCCAACCAAGATCGCGCAAGCGAAGCGACGCAACTCAACAATTTGGGGACGGTTTTGGAAGCTCAAGCGCGAAACAGTGCGGCGCTCGACAGATTCGGGCAGGCGCTGGCGATCTTCCAAGAGATTGATGACCGCTCGAACCAAGCGACCACGCTCAACAACATCGGCGCTGTTCAACAATCGCAGGGCCGATTTGAAGCGGCGCGCGAAACCTACACGCGCGCCCTGGCAATCTACCAAGCCCTGACCAACCGTGCCGGGGAAGGCACCGCGCGTAACAACTTGGGCTATCTCGATGCGGCCCAGGGCCGCTTTGCGAGCGCGATCACCGAGTACCAGCAGGCGCTCGCGATTGCGCAAGCGGTGGGCGACCGCAGCCTCGAAGGCGATGTGCTCAACAACATGGGCGCTGTTTCCGCAGCCCAAAGCCGCTATGCGCTGGCGCTCGAACAGTATGCACAGGCGCTGGCCCGCTACCGCGAAACCGGCAAGCTTGCTGGCGAAAGCAGCGCGCTCAGCAACATTGGCAGCGTGTATGAAGACCAGAACCGCCTTGATGAAGCACTCACACAGTTTCAGCAAGCGCTTGCTCTCGCTCAATCCATTGCTGACCCCGCGCGCCAAGGTACGATCAGCAACAACATCGGCCTGATATTCCAGCAGCAGAGCCGTTATGACGATGCTGAACGCCAATATCAACAGGCGCTGCACATCGCTCGCACCAGTGGCGACCGCGTGGCGCAAAGCACAGCGCTCAACAACATTGGCAGTAACGCCATCGCGCAGAATCGTTATGCCGAAGCGCAAGCCAGCATGCAGCAGGCACTCGCCACAGCACATGCAGCGGGCGACCGCTCGAATGAAGCCACTGCGCTCAACAACCTGGGCGATCTCCAGCGGCTTCAAAACAACCTTGACAGTGCGCTAGAAAACTTCCAGCAGGCGCTTGCCATCGAACAAGGGCTTGGCGATCGGGTGGGCATGGTTGTGACGCTCAACAACATCGCTCATGTGCGCCAGTTGCAAAACCGCAACGCCGAGGCGACGGAAGCGATCATCCACGCGATGGATGTGCTCGACGATGTTCGGGCGGAAGCAGGCAGCGAACAAGGCCGGGCACAGTTCAGCGCCAACTACGCCTATGTTTACGAGCGCGCCATGTTTTTGTACCAAAAGCAAGGCCACACCGCCGACGCATTCCGCGCCGCCGAGCGTGGCCGCGCCCGCGCCTTTCTGGATAGCCTGGCGACCGGCACCATCACGCTTTCCGACCAGAGTGCCAATGCCCTGCTCGACCGTGAGCGCGAGGCATATGCTGCCCGCCAAGGGGCACGGGAGGTGCTCGCGCAAGCACAGGCCGCAACGCCGACTGATCTCACCCTGCTCACCGATTTGCAAACCCAGCTTGCCACAAGTGAACGAGAATACACTGCTGTGCAAAGCGAAATCGACAATCGGAGCGACCAGCTTGCAACTCTTGTGAGCGGGCGCAAAGATGCCGTACTGACGCTGGAACAAACCCAAACGCGCCTCCCGCCCGATACCACGATGGTTGCCTATTTCGTTGGCGAACCGGATTCACTGGCCTTTGTGATTACGGCACACAGCGCCAAGGCTATCAGGCTGCCGCTTGGGCGGAGCACGCTGGAAAAACTGGTCAAAACGCTGATCGCTTTTGACGACCGTTATAGCGCCGTGCCGCCCGAATCCGAGCAATTGTATGGCGAATTGATTGCGCCGCTCAAAGCTGATCTTCAAACATCACGCCTGGTGATTGTGCCGCATGGCGTTCTGCATTATCTACCGTTTGCGGCGCTCAGCAATGGCACCCGCTTTTTGGGCGATGATTACAGCATGAGCGCGTTGCCGAGCGCCAGTGTCCTGCCGTTTATCGAGCCTGGCACTGCTGGTGGCATTCCACTTATCTTGGGCAACCCTGACGGGACATTGCCGAGTGCCGCAAACGAGGCCCGTGCCGTGGCGACGCTGCTCGATGCGCAGCCGCTTCTGCGCGGGGCCGCAACCAAAGCCGCGCTTGATTCGCAAGCACCGCATGCGGGCCTGATTCACCTTGCGACGCATGGCGTGTACAACCCGCAAACGCCGCTCGATTCCTATATTCAGCTTGCGCCAACACCAACCAGTGCCGACAGCAAACTCACTGTAAGCCAGATCTACGGTCTGCGCCTGCCGCGTGCGACGCTGGTGGTGTTAAGCGCATGCGAAACCAATATCGGCGCACTCAGCCAGGGCGATGAAGTGGTGGGCATGGCGCGCGCCTTTATGTACGCCGGTGCGCCAAGTGTGATCGCCAGCCTGTGGGACGTGCAGGACGACGCAACAAAGCTGCTGATGGAGCGTTTCTACCAGTATCTTGCAGCAGGTGAAAGCAAAGCGGCGGCGCTCGGCAAGGCCCAGCGCGACGTGCGTACCTACAAGGATTCCGGCAAACAACCATATGCCTCGCCATATTACTGGGCGGGCTTCGTACTTTCCGGTGCGGACAATCCTATTGTTGCGCCGTGGTGGCAGTTCTCCGACGTGCCGTGGTGGACAACGGCCTTGCTCGCCATTGCCATTGCCGCGCTAGGTGCCTGGCGTGTGTGGAGGCGCGCCAGGGCCTCCATGCAAAAATTTCAGCACAAACTGAAAAGTATTAGCTCCACGGGTAGCGCATAATCACCGAGGGGTATTTCACCACGCTACTTCCAAGCTACTTCCAATGGAGGTTATAGGATGATCCACGAAGCTACTGTTGAACCAGCACGCAGTTTGCCACTGACCGGTTGGTTAGTATTCGTGCTTTTGGCGAACGTATGGACTGTGTACCGCTATGGCATGATTATCTATGATCTTGTGGACCATATGGTGTTTGATGGGGTTGCGCAGTGGGCATTGCCGCTGTTAGCCACGTTAAGCGTTGTAAATGTGGCTGCGGTCGTTCTGCTCTGGTTTTGGCGCAAGGTCGGTTTGTATATGTTTGTGGCAACCTCTGTCATCGCCCTTGTTGTCAATTCGATATTGCAAGTTCCGCTCACGAGTATGCTCTTAGGGTTGGTTGGTCTGATCATTCTATGGTTCTTATTACGCCCGCACTGGTCGAACTTTCGGTAAGAGAATAAGGTACACAAGCGTGACACATACACCCAATCTCGATCAGGCGCGCGCTGCATTGGCTGCTGGCGATGCTCAAGCGGCTTTCACTGCGCTCCGATCAGCGCTGTTTGACCCTGATCTGGTGCTCGATCGGTCTGCTTTTGTGGAAACCATGACTGTGTTCGTCGCGATCAGTCGCGTTCTTGCGGGCGATGCGTTTGCGGCAACTGTGCAGGCAGTGGTTGATGCGCCTGACGATCCACAGGCATTGTACAATCTGGGCTACGAGCTGATCGAGCAGGGCCTTGCTGGTGCAGCAGCCACTGTGCTGCAGCGCGCCAACTATCTCGCACCGCAAACCGAGGCGATCGTCACCGAACTGTCGGCGGCGCTGGAGCGTGATCTGCGGTACGAGGCAGCGCGTGACGTGTTGCT
This sequence comes from Roseiflexaceae bacterium, assembly GCA_014381165.1. Lineage (GTDB taxonomy): Bacteria > Chloroflexota > Chloroflexia > Chloroflexales > Roseiflexaceae > JACMIM01. Next base: position 4,873 of record JACMIM010000497.1, on the reverse strand, counting down.
TGCTGCGCCTGAGCTGCTAACACGTAGTTTCATCTGCCGTTACTTGCTGGCTTTCAGCAGCCTGATGAGTGGCGACCTTGCTACTGCGCGGTCGGTTGGGCGCGTCTTACACCCGCGCAGCGACGACGATGGCACGATGGCTCAACGCATCGTTCAGATGCTCGACCGTTGTGACGCGCTTGAGGGCGTGCTACCGTTAGACGAGCGCGACCTACGCGGCTGGCACCTGGCGCTGACGGGCGGCGTGCTGCTACACCGTTCGCCCTACGGCTTGGACGAGGGTATGAACGGTCGCTATGCTTTTCTACAGGATAGCTATGAGCGCTGTGTGGCGGGGACACGCCTTGTGGCAGCAGCACTGGCAGCGTGCGGCATCACACTACGGCGCGTGTTTGGCTTGCCTGACCGTGACAGCCTCATTCTTGCGCGTGCGGCTGCACACTTACTCAACCTGCCATTCGAGGAGTGGCCCGCCCAAGGCAGCACTGCGCCGGGCTTGATCGTCGCCTATGACCTCGGTGCAAGTGAGGACGAGGTGTTGCTCTCGCTGCACGACAAGCGGCCACAGCAGGTGCTGTGGGCGCACGCCAGTTGCTGGACGCGCGACCAGTGGTTCGCAGCCGATTTCACCACCTACCTGTACCAAAAGCAGCAATCGCCGTGGGGCGCACGCTTGCAGGCTGGCCCCGAGCAGGGCACCACAGTAACCGTTCCCGCCGATGCGGCACGGGCCGAGGAGATTGCCGCCCGGGTTGCCTCGGCTGTGCCCGAACGCGACGACATGGCTGACGACGAGGAACTTGCAGCGTTTCTGCAAGCGGTGCTGGAGCAAGCAAGCGCAACCATGATGGCGCTACGTCAGGACGGCGAGCGTGAGCATCAGTGGGCCGGCTCACCGGTACCAAGTAGCCGCTTTTCCTAGTTCGGCGCGCTTCGCCTTCAGCATGGCCACCACACCTGAAGTTGTCCTAAGGGCATCGATGACACCAGAACGTGGCGAGCTTCTTATGCCGTGGCCGCGCGATTGATTCATGCACGCGGAAGGACACCCTATGGCCCAGCGCCAAAGCGACACCTTTGGCCGCCTTGTGAAGGGCGCCATCAACGCGATTGCCAACTTCGAGGGCAAAAACGCTGTAACGGTTGAAGAAGAGATCGGCGACTTGATTGGCATGGCGCCAACCGCTATTCACCGCTTCAAAAGCGGCGCAGTACCGAGCAACCCCGAGATCGTCGCGATTCTTGCCGAAGCGGGCGTCACTCGCGCCTACCTAAGCCGCGCTTGGCTGCACCGCTTTCTCCAAGCGGCGCGCTACTACGATTCAGCGGCGCTCGTTGAGCGGCTGCTTCCAGCCGAACCGCAGCACCAGCCGATACCACATCTTCTCGATAATCTGCCCGCCCCAACCTACAGCCAGTTCGTTATGCGTGCCGAGCCATATGCCGCCGTGCTGGAAGGGCTTCGCCAGCGTGTGGCCGTGGTAGCGCTCGTGAGTTTGGGAGGCATGGGCAAAAGCAGCCTCGCCCGCGAGATCGCCGCTACCTGCCTGCGATCGCCAGGCGGCAACCACGGTGAAGGGATTTCGTTCGATGCAGTGGTATGGATCAGCGACAAGAACCAACCCAGTGCAACAACACTCACCACCGTGTTAGACGAAATTGCCCGCACGCTCAACTACCCCGGCCTGACACAGCTTAACCCCGCACAAAAAGAGCGCGAAATCAACCAACTGTTGAAGCGGCAACGTGTGCTGCTGGTGGTTGACAACTTCGAAACCGTGACCGATGCCACACTGCTGCACTGGCTCATGCGCCTGCCTGAACCAAGCAAGGCGCTGCTAACCACCCGCGAATCGCTACCCGAGTTCCGGCAGGGCGCGTGGCTGATCGAATTACATGGGATGGCGGATACCGAGGCGCGGGAATTCATTAACGAACGAGTGCGCCAAATCGGCCTCAAGCCCGCGCCAAGTGATCCAACACGTCAGCTGCTCATTGCCACAACCGGGGGCAATCCGCGTGCTATCGAATTGCTGCTTGGCTTTGCCAGGAACACCGGCCAACCGCTAACCCACATGGCTGCACAGTTCGAAGCGGCATCTGGCGATTTGCTAAACAATTTGTTCGATGCGAGTTGGGCGGTGTTGAGTGAAGCCGCGCAACAGGCGCTGCTTACGCTCATGCTGTTTCCCTCAAGTGTTGAGGATCAGGTGTTTGCTGAGATTGCCGGTTTTGACATGCCAGCATTTTTGGCTGCGGTTCAACAATTGACCGAGCTTGCGCTGCTGGAAATCGAGCATGGACAGCGCGAAGACGCCTCGCCGCGGCGCACGCTCCATCCCCTCACGCGCCGTTTTGTTGGAACAAAGCTGGGCGTCCACGCGCCGTTTGTTGCCACAGCCCGTGAGCGCTGGCTCGCTTGGGCCACAGGCTATGCTGGCAGCTTTGGCTATGCAGTAGGCGATATCGCCCGTTTGGAGCGAGTTGATCCCGAAGCCGACACATTGTTTGCCGCGCTTGTCTGGGCCTACGAACACGGGCGCGATGCCGAGGTAGTACACATTGCCAAAGGTATTGAGTTCTATTACTACGTGCGTGCGCTGTGGGGCAAGAAGCTGGCGATACACGCCATGTACATCGAATCCGCCCGCCGTCTGGGCGATAATGCCGAACAGGTGAATGCACTGGCCATGCACATTCAACTGCTTTGCCGCCAGCGCAACCACGCGGCAGCGGAAGTGTTTTTGCCAGCTTTGCGCACACTTACTACGGCGCAAGCGCCAACTGGCGAGCAGTTCTTTCATGTCAACCATGCGCTTAGTTTGTACTATCTCGCAAGTGGGCAGTACAAGATGGCCTACCACTTGTGGCAGGAGATTCTTGACCAAGCCAAAGCACAGGTGCTACCCGATCACATGGTTATTGGCACACTGTACTGGCAAGCAACATGTCTGCGTCAGCAGGGCGACCGGAAGGAAGCCCGCCGCTTGTATCAGGCGGCGCTCGTGCAAGCCCAACAGCATGGATATGCGCGCACGGTTGCCCGAAGTGAAGTGGAGCTTGCCGCGCTCGATCTTGAACAAGGCGACATCGAAAGCGCCGAACAGCGGCTTAGAGTAGCAAGTGCAGCAACCGAAGGCTCGGATTGGGAGCAGCGCGCCCGCATTCAGCAGGTGAAGGCGCACCTCTATGCACACCAATGCAACATGCAGGCTGAACAGGCCGCCCTGCTAGAAGCGCGCGATTTGTTTACACGTATGGGTTTGCTTGCAGAAGCGGCTCATTCGCCGTGAATTAGAGCGTGATCAGAAACTCAGATTCATGGTATTATAGTGGTATATATCGCTTTCTGATGCGGAGAAGTAGGTCATACCAACGCGTGAGCGGCGACGCTATCCGACCCAGTATCCGACTGACCTGACCCGTGCAGTTCGATCAGCATGTCCTCGACATCAACACGCGTGATCCGCTCTTCGCCTGAGCGATGCAGGTCGAGATCGTCAGCCTTGCGGTAGACGCCGCCGTCCGGGCCAATGAACAACAGCCGGTCATCGATGGCGCATCGAGTTCTGCGACGTTGCTCGCCAGCATTGCAGCACGAAGACGCTCTTCTGCTTGGCGAATTTCAGCAAGCGTACCAGTATCGGTGGTTGTCAACGTGTTCTCCATGCCATGTTCTCTGTATCAATATGAACTGCTATACCTCGCCATAGCGGTACTTGGTGCTTTCCTCGATCAGCGTGATTTCGTCGGCGGTCAAATCGAACAGGGCATACACACGGGCGTTGAGTTCGGTTTCCAGCTGCACGATCGCCGCAGTGCGCTGCGTATGTTCGGCGCGGCGCAGGGCCAGCCATTCGTCCCAGTCGTCACGATCGCGCAGCGTGATGTCGCGCTTGTAGACCTTTTGGATTTCGGCCCGAAAAGCCGGGAAGTCGAGTTCCCACCAGGCTGTGAGCTTCTGATTCAGGGCTTTGTCCGGCGTGCCAAGATCGTTCTGGATGCGCCGCCGCGCTTTGCGGTGCAACTCGTAGCGCGCCTTGGCTTCCGCCGTGATCTTCATTGCCAAATCACCAATCGCCGCGCGCTCGGCAGCAGGCGCGTTGGGGATGGGCAGGCGCGAAATGAATTGTGCCGACATCAAGTAATGAATTGTGCCGACATCAAGTATCTCAGAATACCTTTACGTTCCCCAAACGGTGCAGCGATATGAGAAACAACAAACCAAAGCGCACGCGAGCTTAGTAGTCCCAGGAGGTAGTAATTTTCTCCTGGAATCATAAATGTCGTTTTATTGCCAACTATACCAGGATCTGCTATCGCAAAACGTGGCCGATTTGCTATCTCAGGCCAAAACATTTTAGGACCAAGATAATCAGCATAGTAATTGCATGGTCGTAGCTCCCACCAATACTGACCTTGATCTGTTCGTTTTTGCGCCAGCTCTGCGAATGGTGCCAGATGTCTCGCAATGGAAGGGTATTTCTGTTCTAGTCTAGCCCAGGCTGCAGACTCACTTAAACCACTGCCAAAAGTATTTTTTGTCCATTGGTCAGGAAGCAGAATCAACCATCTATTCTCATTTTCGACGTGCCAAGTTCTCACGTCCTCCTCATTAACCAAAGGTTTGATTAGCTCTGAGCAGGACACATCAAATTTCACCAACTCGTCACGAATTTGCTGGCTTACAATGAAAGCATCGTTCAGACCGGTGAGAACGCCACGGTAAAGCTTTCCTTCAACAACCTTTCCCAACGGCAGCCCGACAGCTGTTAACTTCATGCTAATTTGTCGTCCCGCATCCGCTCCCAGCTGCCATCCAGTATCATCCTGGTCGTGAATACTCACTGGCACGCGTTTTTGCGCGACCTGG
>JACMIM010000060.1 GCA_014381165.1 Roseiflexaceae bacterium | reverse complement strand
GGCTGGGGGCTGGGGGCAGGGGGCCAGAGAATATGATATGTTTCCTATTCCCCAGCCCCCAGCCCCTAGCTCCAACTCCGAGAAGCTTTTGAAAAAAAGCGAGACATAATGACCGCCGAAGCCGAACGAGTTGCTGAGCGCGACATCGATCTGGCCTGGGCGGGCGGCGTTTGGCACGTAGTCGAGGTCGCATTCAGCATCAGGCGTGTGCAAATTAATAGTTGGCGGTAGGATGCTGTGCTGCATGGCCAGAATGCTAATAATCGCTTCGATTGAGCCGGCTGCGCCGAGTAGGTGGCCAAGTTGTGATTTGCTGGCGCTGACCGGCACCTGCTGCGCCCGTTCGCCGAGCAGCGCTTTGAAAGCCTGGGTTTCGGCGATATCGCCAGCGGGCGTGCTGGTGGCGTGGGCATTGATATAATCGATATCGCCTGGGGTCATGTTGGCGTGGCGTAGCGCCAACCGCATCGCGCGGACGACGCCCTCGTGGCCGGGTGGCGGCGTGGTGATGTGGAAGGCATCCGAGGAAAGGCCATAGCCGACCACCTCGGCCAGAATGCGCGCGCCACGGGAACGCGCGAACTCCATGTCTTCGAGCACCACGACTGCGCCGCCTTCCGAAAGCACAAAGCCATCGCGGCCAGCATCGAACGGGCGCGAGGCTGTGGCCGGATCATCGTTGCGGGTCGACATCGCGCGCATACTACAGAACGCGGCAATGCTGATCGGCGTGATCGGGGCCTCGCTGCCGCCCGCGACGATCGCCTTGGCCCAGCCGCGCCGGATGGTTTCGGCGGCCTCGCCGATCGCGTGCGCGCCGGTGGCGCAGGCCGAGGTGACGCAGTAGCTTGGCCCTTTCATGCCGTAGCGGATCGACACCAGGCCGGCCGCCAGGTTGGTGATCATCGCCGGGATGAGAAAAGGGCTGACGCGCCCCGGCCCTTTGTCGCGCATCGTAAGCACGCCTTCGGTCAGCGAGCCAATGCCGCCAATGCCGCTGCCGATAATCACGCCGATCTCGTCGGCGTGCTCGGGCGTAATTTGCAGTTCGGCATCTTGGAGCGCCTCGGCGGTGGCCGCCATTGCGAAATGGATGAAGCGATCGTAGCGGCGGGCCTCTTTTTTGTCCATGTAGTTGGACGCATCAAAGCCGCGCACCTCACCGGCGATCTTCGAATCGAGACCGTCGGTGGGGCAGAGCGTGACCGGGCCGACGCCGCTGCGGGCAGCCTTGACGCCCTCCCACAGCGCTGGCACATCCAGGCCAAGCGGGCTGACCGCGCCCATTCCTGTGACAACAACACGCCGCTCCATCAGGCAGTCCCTCCATTCGTGCGTTGTGCGCATTCGCGTTATTTGGTGATGCGTATTATAACATAGGGGTGCGGCGTGGGTTTGCGCCGCCACCACGGCCACCGGATGAATCCGGCGTCTGATACGCAAAAACGCCCTGAAGCGCGTTGCAGTGGTTCAAGCCCCCCTGGTCATACGAGAACTGTGCTGCCAACCAAGCCAATATAGCATCCCTATTTGAGTTGTAAACATGCGCGTGAGCACAAAGTGGGGGCTTGGGGGCGCAGCCCCCGAAAAAACCACCTCCCCTTTTTACGACTCCGGCAGGGATGCTATAGCCCGGCGCTTCGGCGGCGGGTTATAGGTACCGAGGGTGCGCCTGCGTTGCGCGTTGCGCGTGGCCGTGCTATGCTGGCCGCACGAATGTTCGTGTTGAGAAGGAAGCTACGATGCCGCTTGATCTTTCGGCCTTGGGCAAGCAGGTGCGCGCAATGAGCGGATCGCTGGCGGGCGAGGTCAGTGCCAAGTCGCAGCGGCAGCAACTGGCTTTGGGGCGCTACTTGGAATCGAGCGAGGCGCACTCGCTATGGGCGCAGGCGGTGAATCTGAGCCGCGAAAGCGCATCGTGGCTGTTTGCACTGCCAACCGAGCCGCTTGACACCGTGGTTGATCTGCCAGCGCAGATCAGCGCCTACGCGCTGGTCGCCAGCGACGGCTCGCAGGTCGATGTCGAGCGCCACGGCATTGCCATGTGCTATGTGATCAACATTGGGCGCGTGTTCATTCGGTATGGCCATAGACCGCTGGCGCGGCTGAATAGCCAGCCGACGCTGTACTTCCGCGACGAAGACTTGTACCTGTACGATGGTGTGCGACCGATTGCGATCGAGGGTAATTACCTCAGCGCGCGCCGCGATGTCGAGGAGGGGCTGGCGCTTGTGGGCCTGGCCGACGAATTCCTCGCCGACGATCTGCCAAACATGGCGCTTCAGGATGGTACACTGGTGCGCTGGTCGCTGGCAAACGCCGAGCGCGTGGTGCAGGATTACTTTCTCACGCCCTACCTTGGCTACCTGGACGCAATGCGCGAGCGCGGCATCCCGGTGGCATCGTACATCAGCCGCCCGCGCTCGCCGGAAGTGGCTGGCACGATCCGGCTCATGTTCTGCCCGGATGTGGATGTGGCCCAGGGCAAGGGTGCGGTCTGCGGCTCGTGCAGCGCGGTGGCCGCTGGCAAGGAGCCACCCTGCTCGGTGTGCAATGGCCTTTCCGACGCCGAGATTCTGGCAGATGGCCTCCAAGAAGGCCAACGCGGCGCAATCTTTGTCTCGATGTCGCGCATCAACATTGAGTGCTATGGCGAGCACCTAATCCATTTTTTCTACTTGCGCTTTGGCCGCGAGATCGCGCGGGTTGAGATTCCGCGCTGGGTGGCGATCGACCGCACCATGGTCGACCGTGTTCACAGCTTGATCTACGATCAGTGTGTGCGTGGCCAGGGCTACCCGGTGGCGCTCGCGCGCGCCCACGAGCAGGCGGTGGTGCGTTCTGCCGATCGCCGCGCCTTTCTCGGCGTTGTCGAAGGCTCGCTGCGGCGTGCCGAGCTGCCCGCCAGCGGCTCGCGCAAGGCCGAAAGCAAGCAGGGCGTGCGGGGGTGAAATGGGCGGCTCGTGAGCCGCCGCTCACGAGGGCCTAGGGTTCTCGGCGCAGCCGCTTGGCTAGGCCGGCGTAGAAGGCGCTGGGCGGGTGGACGCGAGCGAAGGTCATGGTTTGGTCAGTCCGGCGCACCTCGACAGTGTCGCCGGCGTGCAGGGCGATCGTCGCGCGGCCGTCGGAGGCGAAGAGTGCGGGATGGCGGCTGCGCACATGAAGGCTGATCGTAGCGTCCTCGTGCAGTACCAACGAAGGAATGTTGGTCAGGTGGGCGGCGAGCGGCACCAGCGTCAGCGCCCGTGATCGCGGGTCGACCACCGGCCCGCCAGCGGAAAGGGCATAGGCTGTCGAGCCAGTCGCGCTCGCCACAATCACGCCATCGGCCACGTAGGTGGTGAGGCTCGTGTTATAAATCTCTACATCGACATGCACGACCCGGTTGATGTCTCCCCGACCGACGATAACCTCGTTTAGTGCTAGCACATGCTGCGGCGGGCGCTCGTCGCACATAATCGTCGCGGCGATCAGGCTGCGCTCGTCGTGCCAGCCGCCACCATCCAGCAGCGTGGCGATGCCTTCGTACAACTCCTCTGGCTGAAGCTCGGACATGAAGCTCAAGTGGCCGAGCGCCACCGGCAGCACCGGAATGTTGCCGCCTTTGGCGATCGCGAGGTGGGCGGCGCGCAGCACCGTTCCATCGCCACCGAGTGCCACCAACAGCTCCAAGTCGTCCAGTGCCGAGGGTTCCTCGCGGCCCTCGTGCGAGACACCGCGCCAGACGCTGAGGCCGCGCCCATGCAGCCAGCCGGTCAGTTCGTGAGAGATACGGATGGATGATTCGGAAAGCGGGTTGTAAAGGACGCCGATTCTGCGCATGCGCTGCACCTTTGTTCGCACGATTCTGACGGTGACGAGATGACGAGATGACGAGATGACGAGATGACGAGATGACAAGCGGGCGTCATCTTGTTACCTCGTCAAT
>JACMIM010000496.1 GCA_014381165.1 Roseiflexaceae bacterium | reverse complement strand
GCCCGCCAGCCGCGCCCGCGTGGGCCGCGGTTGGCGATCGTAACCAATGCGGGCGGCCCTGGCGTGCTGGCCGCCGACACGCTGCTGACCAGCGGCGGCCAGCTTGCGCCGCTGTCCCCAGCCACCGCTGCTGCGCTCGACGCCATGCTGCCGATCAACTGGGGGCAGCACAACCCGATCGACCTGCAAAGCGATGCCACGCCCGAACGCTATGACCAGGCCGTTGAAGCGCTTGGCCGCGACCAGAACGCCGATGGGGTGCTGGTGATTCTTACCCCCACCATGCAGTCGAACCCCACCCGCACCGCCGAACTCATCCAGCGGCACTCGCGCAAGATTGGCAAGCCGCTGCTGGCCTCCTGGATGGGCGGCGAGGCTACTGCCGAAGGTGAACGCCTGCTCCAGCGCGCCGGTGTGCCAGCCTTCGATTATCCTGACACCGCCGCGCACGCATTTCAAGCCATGTGGCAGTACAGCGAGAACTTGCGCAGCCTGTACGAAACACCAGCGCTGCTGCCAGAGGATGCCGCCGATAGCGCCGCCGTGGAGGCGATTATTGCGCTGGCGCGGGCCGAAGGCCGCCAAATATTGAATGAAATCGAGTCGAAGGCGCTGATCGCAGCCTATGGGCTGGCAGCCTGTGAAACGCAGCCGGCCAACGACGCTCAGGCCGCCGTGGCAGTCGCCGAGCAGATCGGCTACCCGGTGGTGCTCAAGCTGCTGGCCGCCGACGCCACGCACAAGACCGACTTCGGCGGCGTGCGCCTGAATCTGCACAATGCCACTGCTGTGCGCGCCGCCTACGCTCAGATCATCAGCAGCGCAGCCCAGCGCGGCATCAGCGCGCAGCGCGTTTCCGTCCAGCCAATGATCACTGGTGCCGGCTATGAGCTGATGCTTGGCAGCAGCGTCGACCCCCAGTTTGGCCCGGTGGTGGTGTTTGGTGTCGGCGGCGATCTGGTCGAAATTCTGCGCGACCGCGCGATCGGTCTGCCGCCGCTCAATAGCACACTGGCTCGCCGCCTGATCGAGCAGACCCGCATCGCACAGGCGCTGCCCGGCGTGCGCGGGCGTGCGCCGATCGACCCAGCCGCACTCGAGCGGATCGTGGCGCGCTTTTCACAGCTGGTGGCCGATCAGCCGACCATCAAAGCGATCGACATCAACCCGCTGTATGTCGAGTCCGGCCGCATGCTCGCCCTGGACGCCCGCGTGGTGCTACACGACGCTGCCCAGACCAGCCTGCCCAAGCTGGCCATTCGCCCATACCCCGCCCAGTACATTTCACAGTGGCAGCTGAAGGGCGGCGGGCCAGTCACCATCCGGCCCATCCGCCCGGAGGACGAGCCGCAGATGGTCGATTTCCACAAGGCGCTGTCTGAGCAAAGCGTGTACTACCGCTTCTTTCGCTCGATCACGTTCGACCGGCGGATCGAGCACGAACGGCTGGCACGAGTCTGCTTTCTTGACTACGACCGCGAGCTGGCGTTGGTCGCCGTGCAGCAAACTGCCGGCAAAGACACACGCATCATTGGCGTTGGGCGGCTTTCGCATCAGCGCGGCAGCGACGACGCCGAGTTCGCGTTGCTGATCGCCGATGGCTTCCAGGGCCACGGTCTGGGCACCGAGCTGCTGACCCGTCTGGTCGATATCGGTCGGCGCGAACAATTTCGTCGTATTGTCGGCTACATGCTGCCAGAAAACCGTGGTATGATCCGCGTCGCCGAGCGGCTAGGCTTCCGCATCAAGCACGCTTTGGATCTGGCCACGGCAACACTCGATTTGTAGATGCACCCTCACCCCAGCCCGCTCCCCGCTGGGAGCGGGCTGGGGTGAGGGGATCACGGAATGTTTCGCCAGAGGAGCGCTATGGAACCACTCAAACTTGTTCAGGTTGGGCTGGGCGGCTTCGGCCAGGACTGGCACCAGCACGTGCTCACGCCCTCCCACGAGATCGCGCTTGTCGCGTATGTCGATCTCGACCAAGCGATGCTGGCAGCCGCCCAGCAGCGGCTTGGCCTACCGCCTGCCCTTTGCTACGCGACCGCCGCCGAAGCCTTTGCCGCAACCGACAGCGATGCCGTGCTGATCACCGCCTCGCTTGGCGCGCATGTGCCGGTGGCGCGGGCCGCGCTTGAGGCCGGCAAGCATGTGCTGGTCGAGAAACCCTTTGCGCCGAGCTTGGCCGAGGGGCAGGAACTGGTCGCACTGGCCCAGGCACGCGGTCTGACGCTGATGGTTAGCCAGAACTACCGCTTTTTTCCAGCGGTGCAGGCGGCAGCGGCGCTCGTGCGCGAAGGCACACTTGGCCCAGTCGATCTCGTGACCATTGATTTTCGGCGCAATGCCAACGACCGCACGGATCTCACGCATCGCCACTTCTTTATTCGCCACCCGCTGCTGCTGGACATGGCCATTCACCACTTCGACATGATGCGCTACGTGCTCGGCCAGACGGCCAGCCACGTCCATTGCCGCGCGTGGAATCCGCCCTGGTCGAACTTTCGCGAACCTGCCGAGGCGGCGGCGACAGTGGCCTTCGACGGCGGGGCCACGGTTAGTTATCGCGGTAGCTGGCTCTCACCTGGCACTCCGACGCCCTGGGCGGGCGCGTGGCGAATCGAGTGCCAACACGGCGAGATCAGCTTCACCAGCCGCGCCGACCGGGGCCTGGCCGATGATACGCTGGCTATTCGGGCGCAGGGCCAACCGACCGCGCGCCCGGTCGAGCTGCCGGATATGCCGCTGCACGACCGCAAGGGATCGCTGGCGGCCTTTGTCGCCGCCGTGCGCAGCGGCGAGGAACCGCATTGCTCAGGCCGCGACAACCTCGGCTCGCTGGCGCTGACCTACGCCGCAATTGCAGCGGCGGAAAGCGGCGCAGCGCAGGCAATCGACTAGGCTCTGTCTGACTATACGATACCGGATAGACAGCTAGGTGAGTAGACGCAGGTAGCGCGACAGAAAGCCAAGTTTCACCATCATCAAGT
>JACMIM010000495.1 GCA_014381165.1 Roseiflexaceae bacterium | reverse complement strand
TCGAGGCCGACAAACTGATCGGGAAGTACTGGGAAGGACTGACAAGATGACAAGATGACCAGATGACGGAAGAAGATTCGTCATCTGGTCATCTGGTCATCTCGTCATCTGGTCATCTGGTCATCTCGTCATCTGGTCATCTTGTCAAAACTACTGTTATGCAACGAAACCGTTTGCTCAACATTCTATCGCCGCTGGTGCTGCTCGGGCTGTGGGAGCTGGCCGTGCAGGCGGGGTGGCTGAACCGTGTGTTCTACCCACCGCCCTCCGACGTATTTGCGACGCTGTGGCGGCTGGCCGCCGACGGCTCGCTGTTCCGTGACATTGGTGTGAGCCTGAGCCGGGTTGGGCTGGGCATGCTGCTTGGCGGCGTGCCCGCAATAATGCTTGGCTTGCTGATGGGCGTCAGCCCGGCGGCGCGCGCGCTGGTGCAACCGATCGCGGCAGCAATCTACCCAATTCCTAAGATCGCGCTGCTGCCGCTGGTGATCGTCTCGCTGGGCATTGGCGAGGCCAGCAAGATCGCCACAATCGCGGTTAGCGTGTTCTTTCTCATGGTGTTGAGCGTGGCAGCAAGTGTCCAGCAGGTCGATGCGCGCTTCTTCGAGGTGGCGCGCAGCTTTGGCGCGGGCAGGAGCGCACTGTTCTGGACCGTCGCGCTGCCGGGTAGCCTGCCTGGCATTATGAGTGCGGTCAAGCTGGGCGTGGGCTTTGCGCTGACGCTGATTGTTGGCGTGGAGTTCGTCGGCGCAGAGGATGGCATCGGTTGGCTGATCTGGCAGTCGTATGAGCTGTATGCGATCAACCGCATGCTGGCCGGCGTGGTCGCCGTGGCTGTGGTCGGCTGGCTGATTACCGTGCTGCTGGATGAGCTGGAGCTGCGGCTGATTCCCTGGCAGGCCGCCAGCGTGCGGGCGCAGGAGGGGCGCATGCAGGTGCGCGCGCGAACTTGGTGGTTTGCGGCGCGGCCCTGGAGCTACACCGCCGCGATTATTCCAGTGGCGCTTGGCGCGGCGATCGCGGCCTACCACGGCGGGCAGCTGAACTGGCTGCTGCTGCTGCTGGCGATCATCGGCTCGGTGGCCATTCAGGCTGGCACCAACCTGATCAACGACTATTTCGACTGGAAAAAGGGCACCGACGGCCCGCAATCGCTGGGCATCGGCGGGTCTATTCAGCGCGGCGCGCTGACGCCGATGCAAGTGTTCTGGGGCGGCATCGCAGCGTTCACACTCGGCTCGGCGATCGGGCTGTACCTGGTGAGTGTGGCTGGGCCATTCATCTTCTGGCTGGGCTTGGCCAGCGTGGCCATCGGCTTCTTCTACACGGCTGGGCCGTTTGCGCTGGCCTATGTTGGGCTGGGCGAGGTGGCGGTGTTTCTGTTCATGGGGCCGGTGATGGTTGTCGGCTCGTACTACCTGCAGGCTGGGCAGGTGACGCTTCCGGTGGTGCTAGCCAGCCTGCCAGTCGGCTTTTTGGTCGCGGCGATTTTGCACGCCAACAACCTGCGCGATCTCGAAAGCGACCGCGCGATCGGCAAGCGCACACTGGCGACGCTGTTCGGGCGAGCGGGTGCAAACCTCGAGTACTACACACTGATCGGCGGGGCCTTTGTGGCACTGCTGGTGTGTGTTGCAGCGGGCGTTGCGCCCTGGCTGACGCTGTTCAGCGCGGTCACGCTGCCGACGGCCGTGCGGCTCATGCGCACCGTCGCGCGCGAGCACGAGCCGAAGCTGTTGCAGCCGGTGCTGCGCCAGACAGCGGCGCTGCACACGCAGTTCGGCGCGCTCCTGGTTCTCGGCTGGGCTTGTGGTGTGCTGCTCAACGCGCTGTAGCGGCTATGCTGTCATCGCGTAGGCAGTGTACTCGTCCAGCTCGTCGTCGGACTCAGCCGCCTCGTCGAGCAGCGTCCAGCGCACCCACCAGGTGGCCAGCGCTGGCAGCGATTCGACGCCAGCTTTGCGGCAGACGCGCCCAAGCGTATCGTTGACCGTGGTGAGCGGCAGGCGCAACTCCTCGGCTACAGTTTCTGGCGAGGCCCCCAGCACGACACGGGTTACAATCTGGTGTTCGCGGCGCGAGAATTGATCCATGGCGGTCGACTGGGCGCGCATGAGCGCCACAGCGTTCGGGCAGGCACTAAAACCGCCGAGGCGCGCCAGCTCAAACATCGCCGCGAGTTGCACGAGGGTAACGCCAGGAACAGCATAGCCATTGGCACCGGCGTTGAAAAGGTTGGATTGGCGGCTCATGGAAGGGACTGCGTCAAAGACGATCGCCGGAATAATCGGGATAGTCGTGAAGACGCGGCGCACCATGGCTGCGGGCTTCTCCAGCTCGCCCGCCACCAGGAGTGCCTGGGTTGGCGCGTGGCGTGAGCCTTCGTCGACCACGGTCCAGCACGAACCTGCGCTGATAGCAGCGCACAGTTCTGGTGGGAGCAGTTTATATGGATCGATGACAAGAAGATAGAGCCGCTTGCGGCGAGGGTTGGCTGCCATGCTATAACCTGCATTCTTTGTAATGCTGACAGTATAACACGCGCTTAATCAAGAGCTGCTTCGATGCTGCGCGTCAACTGCTGAAAAACCACTGCCAGGGTCGTGCCCGCCGCTGCGCCGCTCAACACATCGCCGGGGTAGTGCGCGCCCAGGTACACGCGCGAAAAGCCGACCGATGCGGCAATAGCATACAGTAATGGGGCCAGTGCCGGGTAATGGCGGGAGAGCAGATAGGCACCTGCGAACGCTGCGGCACTGTGGCCAGATGGAAATGAGTAGTTGCCCGGCTTCTTGCCCACGACAATCGCGCGCACCACCGAGACATACGGGCGTTGGCGTCGAAAGACCTGTTTGATTGGCCCCTCGACCATGCCGGCGGTCATCCACAGCGCCGGCAACACATCCTGAATCACGCGAACCTGGCGTGGGTCGCGCAGCGCTGCTAGAATCAGGCCAGCCAGCCAGGCGTCGCCACGGTTGAACATTGTGGTCAGCGCAAAGAACAGATCGTTGGCAAGCTTGGGGTGGGGCAGGTTATTGATCGCTAGAAACGCGGCGGCGTCGGCCTTTTGTAACGGGTGCATGCGCCGCAACAGTGCTTCCTGGAGCAGCTGGCGCTCGGCCTGAGATTCGGGCGTGCGTGCCCCGGTAGGATTGAGCGCCTGCTGCACGCCCGCCGAAAGCGCCTCCTGGTCGGCCGGGTCTTCGGTGGCGGCGATCTGCGCGGCCACCTCGCCAATCACCGCTTGCGGGCGCGTGGCGGCGGGCGTAGCGCTGGCCTGCTGCACCTTGTCGGCGGCATCCTGCGCATCGATGGGCGTGGGCATCTGTGCCCCGACCTGATCGGCGCTCACGCCTTGTGCCATGCGCTCCAGATCGTCGATCACACGATCGGCGTGCTCGGGCGTGGAGATCGCTTTGACCGCCTCGGAAAGCGCCTGCGCGGTCGTATCGATGGCTTGCTGTTGCGGATCGCTCATGCCTGGTCTCCAGCCCCGGCGCTGAAGCGCCGGGCTATCGGGTTTCGCAGATGCTGGGCTATTGGGTCTACAAATCCCGAAGTCTAATTATGGCGGTTGGCCTCGCGCGCGATTTTGATTGGCGCGGCTGGCTTGGCGTCAAGCGGCACGATCACGCGGATGCCATGCGGCACCACCCGCACACTGATCGGCGTTGTGCCGATAATCTCGCCATCGGCCTGCACCGGCAGCGGACGATCACAGGCAATCGTCACGCTTTCTTGAATGCGCATGTATTCGATATTGCTGCTACCACGGCGGCGGCCTGTCAGAAACTGGTACAGCACACGCGGGTAATCGAGCAACGAGCGGACTTTGACGATGCACAGATCGAGATGCCCATCGCTGGGCTGGATGTGGTCGCCCCAGGTCAGCGGGCGTGCGCCGAGCGTGCCAGCATTGGCGATCAGCACTTGCGCGGCACGCGGGCGCAGGCGCTTGCCATCGACAACTATCGAGAAGCGCTGCGATTCAAAACCCACCAGGTTGTTCGCCAGGGTGCGCATGTAGGCCCAGCGCCCAAACGCCCGTTTGGACTCGCGATCAGTTTCTTTGATCATGAGCGAATCTAGGCCTACACCGATTTGCAAAATGAAATAATTATTTTCCATCCGCATGACATCGAGTTCACGCTGGTGATGGTCGCCAACCAGCAGGGCGGCGGCAGCGTTGATATCGGCGGGAATGCCCAACTCGAGCGCCAAAACGTTCGCGCTGCCCGCCGGCAGAATGCCCAGCGCCACATCCGAGCCAACCAAACAATTTGCCACCATCGAGACTGTGCCGTCGCCACCGGCTGCAATCACCAGATCGCAACCTGCGGCAACCGCAGCGCGCACACGCTCTTGCAGATCGACATCAGGCTCGGTCTGATAGATGTCATATGTCCAACTGCCGCCGTCAAAGGCCGCCGAAATCGCGGCTTCCACAGCGTCCGGCGCTGTTCGGCCAGCGACCGGATTGAGCACGACAAAGGCTCGTTTGGCTGCTTGTTGCTGCGCTGTCATGGGTCGTCCGTCCCTCGTGTGGTGCAGGCAGAAACGCCGCCCACGCTACGGGTGCAAAAGCAAGTCCGGTGCCAGTAGGTTCTACCAGGCGAAAATGAATGTGAGGTCGTTGACATTCGTGCGGGTTAGCCCCGGCAGCAGCAGATCGCCCAGCGGCTGAAAGAAGTTGTAGGCATCGTTACGAGCGAGAAAGGCCTCTGGCAGCAGGCCAAGCTCGCCCGCCCGCCTCAGCGTTTCGCCAGTTACAACTGCGCCCGCCGCATCAGTCGGGCCATCGCCGCCGTCGGTGGCCAGCGTAATCAGGGCCACATGTTCCAGCCCGGCCAGCTCAACTACCGCCGCCAGTGCCAATTCCTGGTTGCGCCCGCCCAGCCCTTCACCACGCAGTGTAACCGTGGTTTCGCCGCCGGCTACCAGGCATGCTGGGCGTGGCAATGGGCTGCCACTGCTGGCAACTTCGCGCGCGATCGCCGCCAGCAGCTGCCCAGCCGCGCGGGCCTCGCCCTGAAGAAAGGTGGTCAGAAGCAGCGTGTTGAAGCCAAGCGCCGCAGCTTGGGCCAGCGCAGCCTGGGCGGCCTGAAAGTTACTGCCGATAATCAGATTGCTGACCTGGGCCAGCCGCCAGTCGCCTGGTTTCAGCGTTTCTTCAACCTGCTGGGCCAAGCCGCGCCGCAGGTGGGCCAGAATTGCCATGGGCACCTGGCTTGTCACGTCGTAGCGCTCGAGCACAGCCAGCGCGTCGGCAAACGTCGAATGGTCGGCCACCGTTGGCCCCGAAGCGATCACATCAAGTGGGCTGCCAACGACATCGGATAGAATCAGCGCCGCCAGCTGTGCTGGGCTGGCCATGCGGGCGAGGCCACCGCCCTTGACCAGATCGAGATGCTTGCGCAGCGCGTTGATCTCGCCGATGCTGGCTCCGCAGCGCAACAGCAGCTTCGTCAACTGCTGGAGCTCGGCGAGCGTTACGCCCGCGACCGGCTGGGTCAGCAGGGCCGAGCCGCCGCCAGAGATCAGTGCGATCACGAGATCGCGCGCGGTGGTGCCTGCCAGCAACTGAGCGATACGCGCCGTGCCATTCACACCGCGCTGATCGGGAATCGGGTGAGCGGCTGCGAAGAATTGCAGATTGGGGCTTGCAGATTGCAGATCAAACTGTAATCCGAACCCCGGTTCATCTTTGACAATTACCACGCCCGCGCTCAGGCGTTCGCCCAGCACTTCGGCGGTGGCCTGCGCCATGGGCAGGCCGGCCTTGCCCGCGCCGACCACAAACACGCGCTCGACGGTGCGCAGATCGATTGCGCGCTCGCCGACCAGCAGCGTGTCGCCCGCGCGTTTGAGATAGCGGCGCACCGCCACAGCCGGATCGACGGCCTCGAGCGCGGCGGCTAGCACACGGGCGATCGCCGGGCCGGCGGGGCTGGCGCGCAACGAATGGGTTAGCAGGGCGTCTTGATGCATGGGTTGAATCTTCGGTAAGTTGGTTGGCTGCAGCAGTATAGGTTGATGTAACAGCATGCGCAAACTGTTAGTATTCACCTGCGGCCCTACGAGAACGAAATTGGCAAGCCGGGAAATGCTTCGTAGGTTAGCTGGACATTGTAGCGCTGGCAATGGCGTCGAAGTGCGTGTGTATCCAGTCGAGCGCCCGTATCTCACGCGCGATCGACTCTCGCTGAGGTAAGCCCATGAACCAATGTGACAGCAAAAGGTGATACGCCGTCATCCCATAGGGGATGGCCATTGCCTCCTCTTGCGACAAACGTTGCTGAGAACGATAGCCTGCTAGCAGATGTGGAAGATTGGTCAACCAACGATCAGTGGCTGCCTCGTTATCAGTCACCCATTTGAGATGATGGACGGCATAATATGCCAAGTCGAAGAAACGCGGCCCAATACAGAGGTGGTCACAATCGACGAAGCCGATCACATGTGTGCCTTGCACGAGAATATTACCCGGATGGCAGTCCCTGTGAATAAGCTGTTCAGGCAGCCCGTACAATGCGGCCTTGAGCGCAGTTCCGCGCTCTAGACTAACGCGCTTCACCACCGTTGCCTGAGGCTCTGGCAATCCATCCCCTAGGGCGGAAATCCACTCGTCCACACGACCCGCTATGTCTTCACGCCAGGTCTTGCGGTTGACTTGCTTGTCTGGGTAAGAAGCCAGCGCTTGGTGAAGCTTGGCAATGGCTTGCCCGGTGTGATAGAACAGTTCCGCCTGTAGCTTGGGGTCACTCGGACACCCGCCAGCTTCAATAAAATGGGACAGGAGGTAGAACCGCTCTTGGAAAGGTACGGCAGTCTGTGCGGACCGCGACAGAAGCGGTATTGGAACTCGGAGACCTGTGCGTGCCACATGCGCGAGCACGCTGCGGGTGAACTCCAAGCGGCTCAGGTCGGGCGCGTCGGATATGTCTTTGAGGATAAAAGTCGGGCCGATCGTCGTGATCTTGAATACGCGGTGGCCTGCATGGACGGCTGCAATCGATGTGACCGGCGGAATGTCCCAGTGAGCAAGGACGTCCGGTAAATGGGCAAGCCGCAGCTCGCGCCGCCAAAGGCGATCAGCCCCACGCCCATTCCGCCGACGCTTACGGCGCCAACAGCCAATCCGCCGAAGCTGATGATGCCCAGCCCCATCCCCGGATGCCGCGTTCGCGCGCCGCCCAGATCAATCAACTGCACCGGCCCGATCATGATCGGCTTGGTGCGCTGCATCGCCGCTATCGGCAGGAGCGCGAGCATTACACTCATCGGCAACATGGTCACCAGCATCGTGCGCGCAAGCACGCCAAGAAATTTTTTCTGATCGAAGGAAGGATTATCCGGCCCGACCAGCGGCTCAAGCCTTGCGCGCAGCCGCTCATTTTCGCGCTCCAGCATGTCCAGCCGCCGGCGCAGCGTATCCAAATCGGCTTGATTAAAAAATTCCTCGCCGGGCATGAACTGGGGAACTAGGATTCGAACCTAGACAAAGCGCTCCAGAGGCGCTTGTGCTACCGTTACACCAT
>JACMIM010000494.1 GCA_014381165.1 Roseiflexaceae bacterium | reverse complement strand
GTGGCGCGGATCGAAGGGCTGGTCGCGCTGGGGGCGCGCCATCTCAGCTTCGGGCCGCCGCTCGGCCCCGACCCGCTGCGCGCGATCGAGCTGCTTGGGCGCGAGGTTCTACCCTATTTTCGCGCGTAGTGCAGAGCCTGAAGACCACGCGGCGTAATGCTTCCCTAGCGCGCCAGCGTGCGGAACGCGCGCACCGACAAAGGAAGAAAGATAACGACGAGCAGCGCCGGCCACACAATCGCCATCAAAGGCGCGTGCTGCCCGATCCAGCCCTCGCCGCCCCAGCCAGGGTTGCCGAACAATTGGCGCGCTGCGGCGGCGGTCGCCGAAAGCGGATTCCATTGGGCGAGCGCCCCAAGCCAGCCGGGCATTGTCGTTGGGTCGACGAACACGTTCGACAGGAAACTTACTGGCCAAACGAGGATTTGAACGGCCGCCACCGATTCAGGTCGCTTGGCGATCATGCCGCAGAAGATCCCAATCCAGAGCAGGGCGAAGCGCAGCAACAACAGTAGCCCGATAGCGGCAAGCGCCTCGATAAGCCCACCACGCCAGCGCCAACCCAGCAGCAGCCCGGCAACAACTAAGATCGTCAGGCCAACAACAGAGTTGAGCATGTCTGCGATACATCGGCCTAGCACAACTGCCGCTGAATTAATCGGCAGCGAGCGGAATCGGTCGGTTACGCCCTTGGCGGCGTCTGTCGTTACGGCGAGCATCGTCGTTTCCAAGCCGAAGAGCATCGCCGTGGCGAACATGCCGGGCATCAAAAATTCGAAGTAGCCGCCCCCCCCCGGAACGCTGATCGCGCCGCCGAACAGGCCGCCGAACATCAGCACGATCATCACAGGGAAGAGCCAGCCGAGAAACACCGTACCTGGCTGAAGCACCCAGTGGTGCAGATCGCGCAACGCGATCGCCCAGGAGTCGGCCAATGCCCACCCAAAGCGAGCGAACGGTGAGCGCATCGCGGCGGGTTGCGTAGTCGTGCTCATACAAATACCTCCGCAGGAGTAGGAGAATCGGCTGTCAGATGCAGAAACACCTCGTCGAGCGTTGGGCGGCGGAGCGTTATATCGACAGGCGCGATCCCTGCCTCGTGCAGTGCGCTCGCAACCTCGATCAGGGCGCTGGTATGCGCTGCGACGGGAACGCTGACCCGGTGCGCGCTGTTGTCGATGTGCAGTTCGCCGGACGCGACGCGCGCGGCGATGCCTTTCGTCGTTTCTGCGTCCGTTCTATTAGAAAGCACGATGTCGAGCCAGTTGCCGCCCATAGCAGCTTTGAGCGCGTCGGGCGTACCTTCGGCAATCACCCGGCCAGCCTTGAGCATCGCGATATGATCTGCCAGCTGGTCGGCCTCTTCCAGATATTGCGTGGTCAAGAGCACCGTGGTGCCAGCGCCCACCAGCTCGCGCAGGGCCGACCACACCTCCTGGCGCGCCGCAGGATCAAGCCCCGTCGTTGGCTCGTCGACAAACAGCACAGCTGGCGGCACGATCAAGGTCGCCGCAAGGTCGAGCCGCCGCCGCATGCCGCCGGAGTAGGTGCTGACCGGTCGCCTGCCCGCCTCGTTGAGCGCGAACCGCTCCAGCAGCTCGTCTGCACGTTTCCTGGCTGAAGCAGCGGCGAGATGATGCAGCCGCCCGAAGAGCACAAGGTTCTGCCGCCCGGTCAGGATCTCGTCAACCGCCGCATACTGTCCTACTAGCCCGATGCGCTCGCGCACGCGCCGCCCTTGCGTCGCCACATCGTATCCGGCCACGTGCGCCTGCCCGGCGTCGAGGGCGAGCAGCGTAGACAGTATCCGTATTGCTGTCGTTTTGCCAGCGCCATTTGGGCCGAGCAGGCCGCATACCGATCCCGAGCGAACCTCCAGGTCGAAGCCGTTCAAGCCCGCATCTGCCGTGCCTCGCGCATAGTGCTTCCGAACGCCCTGGGCTACAATCGCAAATTCCGTTGCTTTCACAGGCCTCCTTTCTTTAACGCCGTGGGCAAAGATGCTGTTAGGTCAGTACAATGTATCGTACAGCGTACGGTACATTGTACTACTGTGATACAATGATGTCAATCGTTGTCCTTGGAGATTGCCCTCGTGAGTAGAAAAAAGCCAACCGAAGCCGAGCAAGCGCGGAGCCTGGCCTTGCTTTGGGGCTCACACAGCAAGCCCGGCCGCTCGGGGCTAACCGTGCGCGCGATCGTTGCCGCCGCCATCGAGCTTGCCGACGCCCAGGGGATCGATGCTGTTGCTATGCGCCACCTTGCCGACCGCCTCAAGGTTGGTACAATGTCGCTCTACACCCACGTTGGGGGCAAGGACGAGCTCACCGACCTGATGATCGACACCGTCTATGGGCAGCTCTACGATGACGTAGGCGCGCCGTCGAGGCAGCCCGGCGGCTGGCGGTCGGCCCTTGCGTTCATCGCCACGCGCAACTGGGATCTTTATCAGCAGCACCCCTGGATGCTCGATATCGTGCGCGCCCGCCCGCTGCTCGGGCCGCACGCCTCGCGGAAGTACGAAGCGGAACTGCGCCCGCTCGATACACTAGGACTGAGCGACGTCGAAATGGACACCGTTCTGACCCTCGTCTTGACGCACGTCGAGGGAACCGCCAGGAGCCAGGCCAACCTCGTGCTAGCCCAACGCGACAGTGGCCTGAGCGACGCTGAATGGTGGGTCGCCACGGCGCCGCTGCTCGACAAAGTAATGGATGCGACGCAGTTTCCTGTGGCGGCGCGTGTCGGAGTGTCAACAGGGCAGCAATATCAAGCGGCTTCGCATCCGGCGCACGTATTCGCCTTCGGCCTCGATCGCATCCTCGACGGCGTCGCGCTGCTGATAGCGGCAAGAGCGGAGCAGCAAGCGGCTCGATAAAGGCGAACTGGCACGATAATGACCACACCACGGATTGACCGCGCCCGCCTGCTGGCCGACCTCGACGTACTCGCGGCTATTAGCACGCCCGG
>JACMIM010000493.1 GCA_014381165.1 Roseiflexaceae bacterium | reverse complement strand
CTGTCCGCGAGCCGAAAGAACTCTGGCTCTACGAAGGCGTCGATCACTGCGGGGCCTATTTCGCCGACCGGGTTCCGTACTGCCGGCGGGTAAGCGCATTCTTCGAGCACGCTTTGTGAAATTCGACATCCTTACACTTTTTCCAGAGATCTTCGCCGGCCCGCTCACGGAAAGTATCATCAAGCGGGCAGTGCAGGCGGGCATCATCGACATCGCCATCCATAACATCCGCGACTGGGGCGATGGCCGTCATAAGACCGTCGACGACACACCATTTGGCGGCGGTGCGGGCATGCTCATGAAGCCCGGGCCGCTGGCTGCTGCCATTCGAGCGGTCACGGGCCAGCGGTTAGATGTCGGCGATGGCGATTCTAGCCCCCAGCCCCCAATCCCTCAACCCCTGGTTATCTACCTTTCGCCGGACGGTCAGCCCTTCACACAGCGCGTTGCCGAAGAGCTGGTAGGGTATCATCAGCTTGTGCTGGTGTGCGGTCGCTACGAGGGTATTGACGAGCGGGTGCGCGAGACGCTGATCGATCGCGAGCTGTCGGTGGGCGATTTTGTGCTGACTGGCGGCGAGCTTGGTGCGATGATTGTGCTAGATGTGGTGGCACGGCTGGTTCCTGGTGTGCTGGATGCCGCCTCGCCAGGGGAAGAGTCGTTTGGCGATGGGCTGCTAGAGTACCCGCAGTACACCCGCCCCGCCGCGTGGCAAGGCCAAGACATCCCCGCCGTGCTACGCTCCGGCAATCACGCTCAGGTGGAAACCTGGCGGCGGCAGCAGCGGCTGGCCCGCACCCTGCGCAAGCGCCCCGACCTGCTGGCCACCGCCAACCTAAGCACCGCCGACATCTCCTATCTGCACGCGCTCGGCTGGAAAACAGCACCAAATTAACCCAAAAACTACCAATGCTCGTCCAGAACTTGCTGCAATGCACGTTCTTCGTTATAATTGCACGGTCTCGTCGCTTGACGAGTCAGGTGAGGACTGCAGGTCCGCAGGCATCCGCTCCGCTGCGTTCTTGGTGCAATCTGACCCCATGCCAGTGTGTGAGCACCCGGCGTCATAGGAGGATCGATGTTTGGCAATAATAAGAAGGTTCAGGCCGTGCCGCAGCCAGCGCTCAACGGTAAGCCTGAAACTATCATCGGCGCGAATACGACGTTTGTCGGCAGCGTCAAAACCGATGGCAACATCCGTATCGACGGCACCATCGAAGGCGACATCGAAATCCTTGGCAACCTGATTGTCGGCGAGACCGGCCGCGTGATCGCTACGATCAAGGCGCAGAATGTGCATGTCTCTGGCGCTGTAAAGGGCGAGATTACCGCCCTCGAGCAGCTGGAAATCTCACCATCTGGCAAAGTCTGGGGCGATATTATCACGGCGGCGCTGCATATCGAGCCAGGCGGCTTGTTCCGTGGCCAAAGCGCGATGCAGACTAATATCGACGAGCCGCTGCTGCTGGAAGCGCCGCGCACACGCAGCGAGTAGGACGCTATGGCGCGCAAGCGTGCTCACCTATCGACGCGAGGGTTGCTCCAGCGGCTGTCACGCTTTGGCAGCCCTGGTATTGTCGTGGCAACAATTGTGGTCGTGGTGCTGTCGCTTTGGTTATTGGCTGGCCTGGTCGAGCAGGTGCTAACTGGCGCTCGCCAGGATCGCAATGTTGCCGCCGTCGAACTAGAGCTTGCCACCGCCGAGGCGCGCAACGCCAAGCTTGGCACTGCCGTGGCTAGCGCCAAATCGCCAGCGTATGCCGAACAAGTGCTGCGTGAGCAACTCGGCTACGCGCGTGAGGGCGATACCGTGGTGCTGCCGAGCTTTCCGCAGGTGACGCCCACCGTCAGTAGCAGCCCGACACCAGCGCCAAATGCAGCGCCAACCCAGCAGGCCAACTGGCGTGGGTGGGCCGGCGCATTCTTCCCCCCCGGCCCGACCCCCACACCAATTCCCTGAAAACATAACCACCAAGGCACCAAGTTTCTGAAACTTGGTGCCTTGGTGGTAAAACGGCTCGTAAATACTTTTAGGACTTGCGCAGTCGGCGACTTCAGCCTACGGCAGCATGGAAAAGCTATCTTTTTTGTTTTGGTTTTTGCGCTTTGCGCCAAAAACCGAAACAATTATTCGTTAGTTCCTTGCCCGCCGCAGGCGAAATGAAAATTCTTGGGCAACTGTGTAACTCCTACACTTTTACAGCCGCGTAGTCTCGCTTGCCGCGCGGTCGTGGGTCGGTTCGCTGGTCACTGGCACATGCTGGCTAGGCAGGTTCGGGCGCAGGTTGCCATTACGCAGATTGCCAAGCATGCGCTGCACACGGTCGTCGATCCGCTGCTCACGCCCGCGCGCCAGAATGCTGGCGCCGGCCAGGAACAGCACGCCTGGGAACACAAAGTTCAACAAAAACAGCAGCCCCAAGCCTACTAGCCACAAGCCGGCCTGCACTGCCGCCACGGTGTCGCCGAGCTGGCGGCGCTGCTGGTAGGCGACCGCGCCCAGGCCAATCAGGGCGGCTGGCCATACCAGCCAGCTCAGATTCAACCACCAGATCAGGCCGAGTGCCACCAGAGCGGCTCCCAGCAGAACGTTCTGTTGTTTATTCACGGATGTTCTCCTTGCTTCTTGCTATTGGTACTACTTCTAGTCCATGGTACGAATCCCGCGTAGAGATTGTTGCGGTGGCGGGTCTCAATGGCTACAGCAGGCGGGCTGAAGCGCGTTTCGGCATGCAGGTGCCGGGTTCATTCGGCGGCCGTGGCGGCGGCGCAAACGTGTCTATCGTAGCCCCTGTGGCCAAACTATGCTATCATCCGCCGCATGCTGCTTTCTGTCATTATTGTGACCTGGAACGGGCTGTGCCACCTGCCGCGCTGCCTGGCGGCGTTGCTGCCGCAGCTGCCTGCCAATGCCGAGGTAATTCAGGTCGATAACGCCTCACGCGATGGCACGGTTGCCTGGGTGCGGGCCAATCATCCAATGCTGCGGCTCATCGAGCTGAGTCACAATACAGGCTTTGCCGGGGGCGTTGCCAAGGGGCTGCGGGCTGCGCGTGGGCAGCTGGTGCTGCTGCTCAACGATGATGCCTTTGTCGAGCCGGGCTTTGTTGTGGCACTGCTCGATGTCATGGCGGCACATCAGGAAATTTCGGCTGCGAGTGCCGTGCTGACCTTCGACCACCGGCCAGATATTGTCGCCTCGGCGGGTATCCGCCTGCGCCGCGATGGGCTGGCGCTCGACGCCTGGGCGGGGCGGCTGGTCACTGAACTACCACACGCGCCGGTTGAGGTGTTTGGCCCGAGTGGTGGCGCAGCCATGTACCGGCGCAGCGCACTCGATGATGTCGGTGGTGTCGAGCCGTCGTTCTTCGCGTATCTGGAAGATGTCGATCTCGCTTTTCGGCTGCGCGGGCGCGGGCATCGCAGCCTGCTTGTGCCACAGGCGCGCGCACGCCACATCTATTCAGCCAGTGCCGGCCAGGGTTCGCCGCTTAAGCAACGCCTGCTTGGTCGCAACCGCCTGCGCACGCTCGTGCGCTGCCTGCCGCGCGTGCTGTTGCCACAACTGCTGCCACATATAGCGGCATATGAACTCATGGCGTGTGCCTATGCGCTGCTCACCCGGCAGCCGCATATGCTGGCCGGACGGCTGGCGGCGCTGCACGAACTACCCCTGCTTTTGGCCCAGCGTCAGGTGATTCAGGCCCGCACAACGGCCACCGCG
>JACMIM010000492.1 GCA_014381165.1 Roseiflexaceae bacterium | reverse complement strand
CGCGTGCGCTACCGCGTAGTGGCGCGCATGGCCAACCAGGCCAGCTACCGGCGCATCGATTTGCAAGAAGCGGTCGAGAAGGGCATTCGCGCCCGCAAAGACCGCAACTGGGAGTTTGCCGAAGAGCACGCGCTGGAGTTCTGGGTTACGGCGCTGCCAACCGAAATTCTGCTCGGCCTGCGGCTGACCGATGCCAAAATGCGCCGTCACGACGAAAAGCGCGTACAGTTGCCAGCAGCCCTGCGCCCGGCAGCAGCGGCAGCGCTGGTCTGGCTTTCGCGACCGCGCCCGACCGATGTGTTCCTCGACCCAATGTGCGGCAGTGGCACACTGCTGATCGAGCGCGGCGAGGCCGGCCGCTACAAGCAACTGCTGGGCGGCGATATCAGCGAGCAGGCGGTCGATGCAGCCCAGGTCAACATCGGCATACGCTACCAGCCGATCACCATTCAGCAGTGGGACGCCACCAGCCTGCCGATCGAGGCCGCCACGGTGACGAATGTGGCGGTCAACCTGCCGTTCGGCCAGCAGATCGGCTCGCCAGAGGAAAACCGTTCGCTGTATCCATCGTTTATGCGCGAGCTGGCCCGTGTGGTCAGGCCCGCCGGGCGGATTGTCACGCTGACTGGCGACACGCGCAACTTCGAGCGCACACTGGAGCGCAACGCGGCTTTTCAGGTGCTCCAGCGCTTTGATGTGATGGTGCTTGGACGCACGGCGCGGGTGTATGCGATCGAGCGCAAATGAGACCGCCATGCTATAATTCAGAACACACGTTCTAAATTATAGCGGAGCTGCTATGACGCCTTCGCCTGGCCGATCATATCCGATTCTGATCAGCGTTATCCTGGTTGGACTGGTGGCGCTGGCGCTGGGCACGCAGCCTATCAAGCCGATCATGTCGAACTGGCCTGCGGCGTTGAACATCGCCGCGCCGGACGTGCTGGCCCTGCCGACTGCCGCGCCACCAGCCGCGATTTCGGGTGCCGCGCTGATTACGGGCGTGGCACAGGCACAGGGCGAGGGTGAGACGGCGCTGGAAGTTTACATGGCGCAAAGCGATGTTCAAGAAGACGTTGGCGAGGGCCAGGTGCGCTTTACGCGGCGCGATGTCGCTGGCGGTGCGCTCGAACTGCTGGTGCTGCGGCTCGACGAGCACACCAATATCAGGGTAATCAACGCCGACGGCGCAACACCGGGCAGCGACGAGCGCGGCGATACCACATGGACTGACGGCCAGCGCCATTTGCGCACGGTACAGGAAATGACGACTGCGCCGTATGCCCTGCGCGAGAACAGCGAACTGCTTGGCGCAATCGCATTTGGCTTCCATGGCGAGCCGCGCACCGCCAACGAAGGCACCGTAGTAATTGACGGTCAAGTGCTACGCTCGAACCCAGGCCGCGCCACACTCTGCATCACGCACGAGCGGCGGGCCGAGATCGGCCGGTTCAGCAGCGAGGATCTAGCGCGCTGCGCACAGGCGATCGGCGGCGGGCCAGTGCTGCTGTGGGACACCCTGATCGCCAACCCCGATGTGGCCACCGCCGAGGGCGAGTTCCTGCCGTTCAACCCGCTGGGCGAGGATTTCGTGCAACTCGACTGGCGCAAGAAAATCTACAATGGCCGTTATCCTAAAACTGCGGCCGGCATTGGCCTGCTGGAAAGCGGTGAATCCTTTCTTGTGCTGGCAACTTCCTACGATATGACCGGCATCGATCTGGCCCGCCAGCTGCGCGACATGGGCTGCTACGCTGCACTCGGCGGCGACGACGACACCTCGACCCAGACTGTCTGGCGTGGCCAGCTCACGCGCGCCCGCGACGTGCGGCCCGTGCCGGCCGCGATTGGCGTGTACGTTCGAACACAATAAACGGGCGGGGTTAGTCAGGGGCAGGGCGGTGTAATGCCGCAGGGGCGGGTTT
>JACMIM010000491.1 GCA_014381165.1 Roseiflexaceae bacterium | reverse complement strand
AGCGCGTTTTGGCGTAGCAGACGCCGGATTCATCCGGTGGCCGTGGTGGCGGCGCAAAAGTGTATGCCACACCCCTATCCCATTGTTGCATCTAGCCATTCGCGCCCGATCAGCGGCGGGTTGCGGCAAGCGAGATTGGCAGAAAGGCTTTGAACTGTTGCGCGGCTGCGCGGGCGGCGCTGGCCGGGCCATACACCTGGCCGCCGTCCTCGGCGATCTCCTCAAGCCAGTAGCTGTTGCCAGCGAGCGCCGCCGAATCGGCCCAAGCGTAGCTGCCACCGTTCGCTCCCTGGCTGGCGATAAACGGCGAGACTCGCACAGCCTGCTCACGATCCACCCCGCGCAGTAGATAGAAACCGCGTGTCGCCAACTCCGCGCGTGTCTGCCAGCGCACCGTGCTGGCCCCCGCCGCGTGCTCAACCGTGAATGCGGCGAGCGCGACAGCGGTCGGCGGGGCGGGCTGGCGCACCGTGTCGGTGTCGCTGGCCTCGACTGGCGGGCGCGGGTTGCCCAGCGCATCGTCATAGGTCAGGCCGACAGTATTGACGATCTGGCCAGTCGTGGCCGCATCGACTTTGACCGTAACGCGGACACTGCCCCGCGCACCTGGCAGCACAACTTCATTCAGCTTGAATGTAACCGCACGACCGTTGAGTGCGCAGGTGCCGGTGTAGGGCGCATCGATCGCACAGGCCTCGTAAGTGGTGCCATTTGGCAGCTGGTCGGCAAGCGTGACATTGTGCGCCGACCCCGGCGTGGCAGTGGTATCCGAGGTGTTCGCAAAGCTCACTACGTAGGTAAGCGACTGGCCATTCTCGGCGACGCTGACGCCATCGTCCTTCGCGACCTGCACGACTGGCGTGGCTGGCTGTTGGAGGAACAGCAAGCCCGACGAGGCCTCGACGATAAACTGATTCTTGGATGCGTCCCGGCCTGGGACTTGCACACAAACCTCGATCGCCCACCAGCCGACATCGCGCGCGCTGATCGCCAACGTATCGCCAACGCGTTGTGGCGTGGCCGCATCGAGCGGCTGGTTGTTCCAGCGGGAGTTGCGGGAGGTCGAGCCGGCGATCGCGGCCGGGTAACTAGACCCAGCTGGTGGGAGGTATCGCACGGTTTCGAGGCCTCGCACATCGGTATCGAGATCGAAGTTGTGGAATGTCACTGTCGGCTGGGCCAGCCCAACAAAGGTGTAGAAGTTCTGGCATGTGAGGTCCGCACCACCGACCGGTGCGAAGGGATACTGCTGGAATGACGTGCGCAGCGAGCCGATCGTCGGCTCGTCGCCGCTACCCGCGATGTTGTCTGGGTTGTCGTTGCGGGTGTCATTCCCCAGCAAGGCCGATGCAGTTGCACCAACGGTCGAGCAGGTGCCGGGGCTGACCGTGCAATCGGCATCGTTGGCAACGCGCAGCACCCAGGCGTTATCATCGTTGCTAGTCGCAGTCGAATTCAGCTGGTAGACGCCACAGCCCTGGCCGGGCGCGTTGAGATCGACCGTCAGGACTTCAACCCACAAGCCGTTCGTGCCGCCATTTGGCGTAAAGGTGCGGTCGGCAATCGGCGCACCAGCGGGCGCACGCAGGATGAAGCGGCTGTTGCCAGCATCGCTGTTGCTGACGTTCGATTCGCTACCGGAGGCATTACGAACCTCATCCTCGGCAAGCTGCGCGCCTGTTGGGTCGGGGTCGCCAATCTCAGGGTCAAAGATACTAAATGTAACTGGCAGCGCGGCGGGCCAATCACACGGGATGTTGATTTTGAATTCGTGGCCGTCGGCAAGATTACCGCCAGTCTTGCTGGTGTAGAAATCGCCAATGTTCAACGAGGTGTCGACGCCACTGGTCTGAATGAACATGTTGACGCCCGGCGGCGGCAATTCGATCGCCCGTACAGCAGGTGGAATGGCGAGCAATGCGATGAGCATGGCCAACAACACGAGGTGGAACTGGAGACGGGCGGGGATACGCATAATAAAGTTCCTTCCAATAGGTTCAGTAGCACACGAAAACACGCCGTTGGGTGACTCACAGTTCACCAACGCAAAAGCGGCACCTGCCGCTGTGGATACTATCATGAGGGACATAATAGTACTATAGTTGCTCAGGACTACAGTTGTGCAGCTATTATAGCAGAGCAATGCTGCTGGTCAATCATCTCTTGAGTTGGATAACAACTTTGATATATAGGAGTTACGCAGTTGCCCAAGCGTTTTCATGTCGCCTGCGGCGGGCAAGGAAATAACGCATACTTGGTTCGTTGTGTGGTGCAAGCACCACACAACGAATCAAAAAAGATAGATGTTCCGCGCTGCCGCAGGCGAAAGTCGCCAACTGCGTAAGTCCTAATACAGCATCCCTTGATGATTTGTAAACGCGCGTGAGCGCAAAGCGGGGCTTGGGGCACAGCCCCAAAAAACACCCGCCTCTTTTTACAACCCCGCTAGGGATGCTATAGTTGTCTCGTTGGCCTAGATGGTACCGTCTAGAAAAACGAATCCTGTGAGAACAGAGGAGCTTCTGGAATGTCGTGGACAGAGCGCGTACTGGCGTCATTGAGCGACCGTGGTCATAGAGTAACAGGGCCGCGCCGCGCCCTGCTCGAACGTATTACCCGCTATGCACAACCATTTACTGCCGAGCAACTCTGGCTGGATGTTGCGGCGGTTCCAGCCGAGGATAGCGGGCAGATTGGCCGTGCCACGGTCTATCGCACCATCGAGCTACTGGTCGAACAGAACTGGCTGGCGCGCGTTCACTGGAGCCGCCAGAAGGAAACCGCCGCCGAGGGCGAACATGCCTATGTGCTGGCGGAACAAGGGCATCAGCATCATCTGGTGTGCAGCACATGCGGCGCGGTGATTACGTTCGAGGGCTGCGATATCGACGCGCTGCTCGGCGGCTTGGCCAAGCGCCTGAACTTTCGTATCGATGGCCACTGGCTGGAGGCGCACGGCATGTGCCAGCAGTGCCAGCGGCGCTCTGCTGGGTAAATCATGGTACAATCCTCGCACGTTTGAGCGCTTTATATTGGTCACGAAATGGAAGGATATGGGGCAATTCCTTGTCTCGGTGCGCTCGCGCGTCCATCACACGGCACCCCAGTTGCTGTATGTGCTCGATGCACCATTCGACCAGGCCGCCGCCGAACGGCTTGCCATGCTGCTGCTGCACGATCCGCTGGTGCAAAGCGCGACCACCGAGCCGCTTGATCGGCTTGCTGATCTCGATCTGCCAGCAGAAACGCGCGCTGTCGAGATCGCATATCTGCCGGGTGTCACGGATAATCAGGCCGAAAGTGTCAAGATCGGTGCGCTGCGGCTTTCCCTGCCGCCACTCCAGGTTGTGCATACGCTGCGCCGCCACCTGATCGCCGCCACCAGCAACCCGGCGGCGCAGCGCGCGCTGTACAATCCACTGATCGAATCGCACCTGGTGCTGGAGGCCGGCCCTGCTCAGGCGGCGCAGCGCGAACACTTCTACCGTGGCCTGCTCCAGACTCCTGGCGAAACCAGCCCGCAGATCGCCCGCGTGGCCCTGCGCGAGGCCGATGATGCCAGGCTGCAACAGATCAGCCGCGCCGGTATTCTGGCGCTCGATCTGGCCGAGATGCGGGCTATCCAGGCCTTCTACCGCAGCGAAAACCGCGAGCCGACTGACGGCGAGCTTGAAACATTGGCCCAGACATGGAGTGAACACTGCTCGCACAAGACGTTCAAGGCCCGTGTTCGCTACGTACACAAGGGTCAGGGATCAGCGCCCAGGGATCAGCCGGAACTCTACGCGGCGCTGCATCTGCTGGAGTCTGCGCCTGTGGTCGAGATCGACAGCCTAATCAAGACGTTTTTGATCAGCGCCACAGCCGAGGTACTGAAGCGACGCACAACAAATAGCGGACAACCAGCAACGGATGGCCCAGCCCCTAAACTCCACCCCCTGACCCCTGACCCCTGGATTCTTTCGGCTTTTGTCGATAACGCCGGTATCATTGCGTTTGGCGAGGCCCACGAGCTTTCGATCAAGGTCGAAACGCACAATCACCCCTCGGCGCTCGAGCCGTTCGGCGGCGCGAACACTGGTGTTGGCGGGGTCGTGCGCGATGTGCTTGGCGTCTCGGCCCAGCCGATCGCCAACACGAATGTGCTCTGCTTCGGCCCGCTCGATCTGGCGTTGTCCGAGCTTGCGCCGGGCGTGCTGCACCCGCGCACAGTGGCGGCCGGTGTCGTTGCGGGCGTGCGCGATTACGGCAACAAGCTTGGCATTCCCATGGTGAATGGCGCGGTGCTGTATGAGCGCGGCTACACCGCCAATCCGCTGGTGTTCTGCGGCACGGTTGGCCTGGCACCACGCGGTCGGCACCCGCGTAATCTGCAGCCGGGCGATGCTTGCGTAGTGCTGGGCGGGCGCACTGGCCGCGACGGCATCCACGGCGCGACCTTTTCTTCGGAAGAGCTGACCAACACGACTGCGCAGGAGGTGGGCAGCGCCGTGCAGATTGGCGACCCGATCAGCGAGAAAAAGCTGCTGGACGTGCTGATGCAAGCCCGCGACGCCGGCCTGTACAGCGCAATCACCGATTGTGGGGCGGGCGGGTTGTCCTCGGCGGTCGGCGAGATGGGCGAGAAGACCGGCGTGCGGGTAACGCTCGAAGCGGTGCCGTTGAAATACGCCGGACTTCAGCCCTGGGAAATC
Organism: Roseiflexaceae bacterium; assembly: GCA_014381165.1. GTDB lineage: Bacteria > Chloroflexota > Chloroflexia > Chloroflexales > Roseiflexaceae > JACMIM01. The sequence continues at coordinate 2,725 of JACMIM010000491.1, read as the reverse complement.
TGGCTTTCCGAGGCCCAAGAACGCATGGTGTTGGCCGTGCCACCGGTTCACCTGCCCGAGCTGCTTGGCCTGTGTGCTGGCGAGGATGTCGAGGCCACCGTGATCGGCGAATTCAGTGGCGATGGCCGCCTGACCGTCACCCACCAGGGCGCGCTGGTCGTCGATCTGGCCATGGCGTTTCTACACGACGGCCGCCCGCAGCGGGTGCTGGAAGCCGAATGGCGACCAGCAGCGGGGGTGCATGCAGATCGCACCCAGATCACGCCAGACAAACCGGATGCAAGCTACAAGCGGCACCTACTGGCCTTGCTGGCCCACCCAAACATCGCCTCGAAGGCGGCGATCATTCGCACCTACGATCACGAGGTCGGCGGGCGCACGGTGATCAAGCCGTTGGTCGGCGTCGAGCGCAGCGGGCCGGGCGATGCTGCGGTGCTGCGCCCGTTGCCTAGCAGCAGCGAGGGGCTGGCGCTTGGCTGCGGCATCAACCCGCGCTATGGAGCGATCGATCCGTACTGGATGGCGCTGGCGGTGGTGGACGAGGCATTGCGCAATGTGGTGGCGGTGGGCGGCGATCCCGGCCGCACGGTGATTCTCGATAACTTCTGCTGGGGCGACCCGCGCCTGCCGGATCGCATGGCTGGCCTGACTCGCGCCGCAGCTGGCTGCTATGACGCCGCGCTGGCCTATGGCACGCCCTTTGTCTCCGGTAAGGACAGCCTTAATAACGAGTACCGCGACGCAGCGGGCAATCGCCAGGCCATTCCGCCCACGCTGCTGATCACGGCGCTGGCGCATGTGCCAGATGTGCAGCAGGCCGTCACGATGGATCTAAAGGAAGTGGGCAACCAGGTCTATCTGGTGGGAATCACCGACGACGAGCTGGCAGGTGGGCATCTGCACGATGTGGTTGCGCCCTCAGCCCTCAGCCCTCAGCCCTCAGCCCTACCCGATGTGGTTGCGCCCCCAGCCCTCAGCCCGCAGCCCTCAGCCCTACCCACGGTCGATATCGCCATGGCCCCGCGTATACTCGCCGCAGTGCATGCCGCTATCCGCAGTGGCCTGGTGCGGGCCTGCCACGATCTTAGTGAGGGCGGGCTGGCGGTAGCGGCCGCCGAGATGGCTTTTGCCGGTGGTCACGGGCTGGCACTCGATCTGGCGGCGCAGCCGACAAACCAGGCGCTTTCGAGCACGGCCTTGCTGTTCGCAGAATCGCCAACCCGCTTTCTGGTCGAAGTGCCGCCGCAGCACGCCGCCGCGTTCGAGTCGCTGCTACTTGGCTTGCCGCACGCCGTGCTTGGTGTTGTGGCCAGCAGCGCGGAACTCGTGATCCACCACGGCCAGACCGAACTCATTCGCGCGCCGCTTGGCGAGCTGCAAGCCGCCTGGCAAGGCACCACAGTCGTCTAGAACAAGCGGGCGATGAGCGGTTCGCCCCTACCCCAACGCATCCACCCGCGTAGGGGCGAACCTCGTGTTCGCCCGTTATCAACGCATCCACCCGCGCAGGGGCGAACCTCGTGTTCGCCCGCCGCGTGTTCTATAGGAAAAGATAATGACCAACGGAACGCACCCCGAAGAGATCATGGACGCAGAGCGGTTCGCGCTGTATATCGAGCGGCGGCTGGCTCTTTCCGACGAGATCGAACTGATTCACCGCGAAGGCCTTCAGCTGCGGGTTGGTGTGCGCGGCCAGAATGTCGAGGTCGACCTAGCCAATTATTACCAGGCCTATCGCGATAACCCGGCGCAGCTAGACGCGGTGGCGCAGACCTTCGCGCGCGTGCTGCTGGGCCAGCTGCCTGAGCGCACCGATGGCGACTACAATCTGCTGGCCGAGCGCATCTACCCAATGCTCAAGCCGGCCACGCTGCTGGCTACCGTGCGCGAGCGAAACCTGCCCATGTTGGCCTATCGCGATTTCCTAGCTGGCCTGATTATCGCCTATGTGATCGACGAGCAGAATAGTGTTGCCTATATCAATGAGAACCATCTGGAGAGCTGGGACGTAACGATGCAGGACCTGCACGAGCAGGCGCTCGACAATTTGCGCCGCCGCACTGATTTGGTCGATGCGGTCAGCGCTGGCGAGGATGACCAGCGCCTGTTTATGTTCAGCAGCGGTGACGGCTACGATGCCACGCGCCTGCTGCTGTCCGATGTGCTACAAGCCTGGGCGCGCAACGTTTCCGGTAATCTGGTAATCGGAATTCCCAACCGTGATTTCTTGATTGCGTTTGGCGATGACGACCAGGACGTTGTGCAAAACATTGCCATGCAGGTCGAGTCCGACAGCCTTCAGCGCGAGCACGGGCTGACGGCACGGCTTTTTACCCTAACCGATGGACAGGTGCGTGAGTACGATTGGGAGTGACGGCGGCACTATGCAGTTGATTATCGTTATGCTAACGCTTGCCATGTATGGGCTGGCTGCGTATCTCTGGCGGCGTGATGGGGTGGCCAATTATGTGATCGCGCTGGCGGCGGGTCAGCTTGGCACGCTGCTCGCGCCGCTTTGGCAAACACTCTACTCCTTCGAGTATGCGGTGAGCCTGGCCCCGCTGTTTCGGGTGTTCGGTCAGGATTTGCCGCGCACGGTTATTTTCGGCGGCTGGCAGGCCGTGCTGCCGGCTCCGGTGATTTTCTAACTGTTCCGCGCGCGCAGGTGGTTTCCCGGCTACCTGACAGGCCTGCTGACCTTTGTGCTCTATGTGGAGTACGCGCT
>JACMIM010000490.1 GCA_014381165.1 Roseiflexaceae bacterium | reverse complement strand
GTCAGCAGTGCAGCAGAAAACTGAGTCTTACGCATGGTCAATATGCTCCTTAGGGCATGAGGGTAATCTGTCGAATGAGGTTCACAACGCATAAAGCCTGTGGACAAGCCTCCTTTCTTCGAATCATACAGCGCTCTAACGGACAATATTGAGCGTCGAGCACTCATAAAAGATGACTGGCCACCTGTGCCAGCACAGGCGGCAGAGAGATGTACGGTTAGGCTGTCTCACGGCGGACAAGCGTGAGCGGGAGCTGGACGATCTGCGGTGGGCGCTCGCGGTCACGCAAACGTGCGAGCAGCAGATCGACGGCGACACGGCCCGACTCATTGAGCGGCTGGCGGATGGTGGTCAATCCGATAAAATCGGCAACCTCGATGTCGTCAAAACCAATAATGGCTACGTCCTGTGGCACCTGAAGGCCCAGCTCACGGGCGGCCCGCAGCACGCCGATCGCCTGCGTATCGCTTGGTGAGAAGATCGCGGTGGGTGGATGTGGCTGTGCAAACATGCGCAACGCGAGCTGGCGAGCGGCATCCAGGCCGTGTGGTGCCAGCCCCAAATACTGCGCAGGCAAATCTATCCCGGCGTCGGCAAGCGCGCGCCGGTAGCCCGCCAAGCGACGATCGCTGGTGTGGATGGCATAATCCGGCACCTCGCTGTCGCCAATAAAGCCACAGCGGCGGTGGCCCAGCTCGATGAAATAGCCAGCAGCCATCTGCCCGCCTATTTCGTCATCGATAATTACGCTGGAAAGCGATGAATCCGGCACCTCGATTGTCACAGTCGCCAAGCCATAGGCTTGCAATTGATCGATGTAGCGCGTGGCAAAGGGCAGCGCCATCACGACAAGCCCATCCAGCCGCCGTGTAATCGGCAGATGCGACAGGTATAGATCGCGCCGCGCTGAGGTATCGATATTGTAGATTAGGAGTTCGTACTGAGAATCTGACAGCGCCTCGGCGACACCACGCAGGCGCTGTACAAACGAGGGGTAGGTAAAGAAGGGGGCCAGCACGCCAATGCGACACGCGCTCTTTCGCGCACGCGCCGAGGCTTCCGCGCGCGGCACAAAGTTCAGCTCCTTGATCGCCGCCTGCACTTTGGCGCGGGTACGCACATTGACATGCTCAGGTGAGTTGAGCACACGCGACACAGTCGCAATGCTTACCTGTGCATGCTCGGCGACATCGTAAATTGTGCTACTGCGCACAAGGGACATCATTGATCCTAAATATATTGTCAGGACTCAGGCGTAAGGGCTATTTACTTTCATGGAAGTGCTTTCACAGATAATACTACATCTTTCGTAGATGTCAATATCTATCTTCATTCCGACAGCCGGAGCTTGCTCCAATCCGGCACTACCGTGCCATTTGGCGTGACGACCAGGCCCTGCACCCGTGGATGCAGGAGCATGTGTACCTTGGAATGCAGGATTGGCAGCCAGCCGACCCGGTCGATCGCGATCTGCTCGGCCTGGTTATACAGCAGAAGGCGGCGCTGGATGTCGCTACGCGCGCCGATTTGGTCGGCCTCCTCGACCAAGCGGTCGAAGCGCGAATCGCTGAAGTGCCCATTGTTATTGGGTGAACCTGAGTGCAATTGTTGCGAGATAAAATTCTGCGGGTCGGCGTAATCTGCGCCCCACACGCTATAGTACATCTGCAAACCCTGCTCAGGTGTCTTTCGTGTCTGCGTCATCAACTCGCCTAGCTGGGTCGCATCGACTGCCTGCAGCACGACATCGACGTCCAGATACTGCTTCCAGCCCTGCTGAAGGGCCTGGATGACCAGCTCGTTTTCGCCACCTTCTGGCGCATAGGTGAGCGTGATCGGCGGCAGCGCAGCGCCGCTCGAAAAGCCAGCCTGTTCCAGGGCTGCGCGTGCGGCATCAGGGTCAAACACGATCGGCCTGATCGGCAGGCGCGTGCCGATCATCTGCGGCGGCAGGATGCGCTCGGCCGCAATAGCCTCGCCGCCGAGCACCTGATTGGCGATTGCGAACCGGTCGACCGCCAAGGCAAAGGCGCGGCGCGCGTCGTCGCTATTAAACGGCGGCAGCAGGTTGTTGAAGCCAATGTAGCGTGTGTTGAGCGAGGCCGATGTACGGAAATCAGGCAGCCCGGCCACCGCAGGCAGCATCGACGCAGGCAGCGGGTTTTGCAGGCTGCCCATAATGTCGAGCTGGCCAGCAAGGTAGCGTTCATACGCCGTTGCGCTTTCGCTGCTGAACGAGATGTTGATCAGTGGCACACCCGGCTTGCCCTGCCAGTAGCGCTCGTTGGCCGCCAGCAGGATCGACTCGCCGCGTGTCCAGCTCTTTACCACATACGGCCCCGTGCCAAATGGCTGCTGCTCGGCCCATCCGTCCTGAGCGGACAGCTGCCGTGGCACCACCGCTGTCGAAGGAAAGGTGAGCAACTGCAAAAAAGCCGCCGAGGGCGCGACCAACTCGATCTGAAGCGTGCGATCATCGAGCGACCGCAGGCCGCTGGCCATGTCGGCGCTCCCGCTGATCACCTGCTGCGCGCCACGAATACCACTGAACTGGCCGGGCGCGATGAACGAGCCAGTTTCAGGCTGAATAGCACGGTTGATCGAGAAGACGTAATCGGCGGCGGTCACTGCTGTGCCGTCGGCAAAGACAAGCCCTTCGCGCAGCGTGAAGGTGTAGGTCTTGCCATCCTCGCTGACCACCCAGCTGGCCGCATCGTTCGGTTGTACTTCCAGGCTCTCATTGAGCCGTAGCAGCCCGCCAAAAATCAGGTTCACCACCGTGACGGTCGGGTTATCGCCGGCCTTGGCCGGGTCGAGCGAGGCCAGGTCGCTGACGCCTTCGATCGACCAGCGCAGCGTGTCGGCGGGCGCACCCGCGCGAATGACCGCCGCACTGGCGGCAGGGGCCGCTGTAGGCGCGACCGTTGGCACCACTGGCGCTGCGACACATGCCGTTAGCACGAACGCCATGAGCAATCGGCCTGTCATCACACGGCACAGGTGCATAGCAAGGCCCTTCGGTATAAGTTTGTATCACACAACTGTGCGCAGCTTATGGATGACTCCGACATGGTAGGAACCATGAGCGAGCAGCATCATTGCAGCGGCCAGCGCTGGCTCCGACCACTGGCTGTGTGCTTGCACCAAACTGGCTATTATGGCATAGCTTCTTCGCAGATCAGCCCGCAGTTGCGCCCAGGCGGTATCGTCCACCACCTGCGTTGTCCAGCTCGCAGGCCAATCGATCGCAGGCTGTTGGCCGCGCTCGTACTGCTCGAAGATATGCAATAGGTACAAGATATGCCCGCAGTGCGCGGCAATGGTTTCTTGCCCTAGCGCGGGCGGCGTCGAGGCAGTCTGGGCGCTGATCTGGTCGATCGTGCCAAGTAGGCCATCCTGGCCGCTGTCGAGGAAAAAGCCATGCGGAGCAACCGAGACGCCAAACGCCTCATCAAGGAGTGCTGCCAGCGGCCGCGTGATTGTCGTGGGGTCGATCATTGGTACGCTCCTCGCTTACGCCCGCACATGCCCCGCGCCCTCGACCACATATTTGTAGGTGGTCAGCTCGTACAGGGCCATCGGGCCGCGCGCGTGCAGCTTCTGGGTCGAAACGGCGATCTCCGCGCCCAGGCCAAGCTGTCCGCCATCGTTGAAGCGCGTAGAGGCGTTCACGAACACCGCCGCAGAATCAACGGCAGCCACGAACTGGTCGGCCACGGCCTGATTCTCGGTGATAATTGCATCGGAGTGATCGCCATGCTGCGCGATATGGTCAAGCGCCTGGTCAAGGTCATCGACTACACGAATCGAAAGGATGAGCGCCATGAACTCGGTGCCAAAATCACTCGGGCGGGCAAGCGTCGCCTGCTCGATGCCAGATTCGTGCAGCAGCGCCAGCGCAGCCTCGTCGCAACGCAATTCGACCGAGTGGCGCAGCAAGTCGGTGGCGACTGGCGGCAGCACCAGCGCAGCCACGGCGCGATGCACCAGCAGTGTATCGAGCGCATTGCAGACGCTTGGCCGCTGCACCTTGGCGTTGCGCACAATCGGCACCACATAGTCCAGGTTTGCATCCTGATCGACATACACATGGCACACGCCAATGCCGCCGGTGATCACGGGAATAGTGGCCTTCTCACGACAGAACTGATGAAGCGCCGCGCCGCCCCGCGGAATAATAACGTCGACGTATCTGTCGAGGCGCAGCAACTGCTCGACCAGCGCCCGATCGGGATCGTCGATCACCTGGATGGCATCGGCTGGCAGCCCGCTGGCGGCCAGCGCATGCTGGATCACCGTGACCAACGCGGCGCAGGAAAAGCCGATCTCCTTGCCGCCGCGTAGAATCGCGGCGTTGCCCGATTTCAGGCACAGCGCCGCGCAGTCGACGGTCACATTCGGGCGGGCCTCATAGATCACGCCGATGACGCCAAACGGCACGCGGCGCTTATGCGCCTTTAAGCCATTTGGCAGCACGCTCACATCATAGTGCTGGCCCACCGGGTCAGGCAGGCGAGCGACATTCCGCACATCGGCGGCGATCGCCTCCAGGCGCGGCCTGGTCAGCAGCATACGGTCGAGCAGTGCATCGGCGGTTCCGGCGGCACGACCAGCCTGCATATCGCGGGCGTTGGCCGCCAGCACATCCTCGGCGTGGTCGAGCAGGGCGCTGGCAATCGCTTCGAGCGCGGCGTTCTTGCGCTCGGTGGAGATCAGGCCAAGTGCGCGGCCAGCGGCGCGGGCGCGCTGGCCGATCAGCGTGAGATCCATCGCAATAACTCCTTAACCACGAAGAGCACGAAGATAAGAAGAACACGAAGATATGTATTTCTTTTGTTCTTCGCGTCCTTCGCGCACTTCTTGTCTTCGTGGTAATGTGAGGCTCCTACAGTACGACCATATCATCGCGGTGAACGGCCTCGGGGCCGTAGTCGTAGCCGAGCAGTTCGGCAATCGCACTTGAGCGCTGGCCCATGATCAGGCGCAGTTCGCGCGCACTGTACTGCGCCAGCCCGCGCGCGATCTCCTGGCCCTCGAAGGCGAAGATGCGGATGGTTTGGCCGCGCTCGAACTCGCCCTCCACACCGCACACGCCGGCAGGCAGCAGCGATTTACCGCGCTCGACCAGCGCCTGTGCCGCGCCGGCGTCGGCCACCACGCGGCTGTGATGGGCCGTTTCGGCGAGCAGCCAGCGCTTACGGCTTTCGATATGGCTGACCAACGCCGGGAAGTGTGTGCCAATCAGCTCGCCAGCTAACAGTTTGGAAAGCACCTCCGGCTCGGCTCCACTGGCGATCACAACACTCGTACCGCTGCGCGTGGCCAGGTCAGCCGCCTGAATTTTGGTAATCATGCCGCCAGTGCCGCGCGTGTTGCTGCCGCCGGCCAGCGCATACACCGACGCATCGATCTGCGAAATCTGCGGAATCAGTGTCGCATCCGGCTGCTGGCGCGGGTCGGCGGTGTAGACACCCGCGATGTCAGAAAGAATCACCAGTAGATCAGCTTCGACCAGCCCAGCAACCAGGGCCGAAAGATTGTCGTTGTCGCCAACCTTGATCTCGTCGACGGCCACCGCGTCGTTCTCATTCACAATCGGCAAAACGCCGTGGGTCAAGCAGGCCAGCAGAGTGTTGCGCGCATTTAGGTAGCGGTTGCGGTCGCGCAGATCGGCCCGTGTCAGCAGCGCCTGGGCGACCACAATGCCATATAGATCGAAGATTTGCTCATAGATATGCATCAGCCGGCTCTGGCCGACAGCGGCGAGCAGTTGCTTCATAGGCATTGCGCGGCGCTTGGCCGGAAACTGTAGCCGCTCGCGCCCCGCTGCCACCGCGCCCGAACTGACCAGCGCGACCTCGACGCCCGCCAAGCGAGCGGCCGCGATCTGGCGGGCAAGATCGACAATACGCGGGCGGTGCAACACGTCCGTCCCCGCAGTCAAAACATTGGTGCCAAGCTTGAGGACGATGCGCTTCATAAGAGGCTAAGGGCTAAGGGCTAAGGGCTGAGGGCTAAGGGCTAAGGGCTAAGGGCTTTCTGGATT
>JACMIM010000489.1 GCA_014381165.1 Roseiflexaceae bacterium | reverse complement strand
GGCGCGCATTTTCCAGCGCAATGCCGATCTGGCTGGCCAACGTGCCAAGCAGCCGCTCGTCGCTGGTACCATAAGCCTGTAAGTGGGGGCTTGCCACGCTGAGCGCACCAAAAATCTCGCGCCCGGCGATAATCGGCACGACCAGCTCGCTACGCACTGGGTCTTGGTCGGCTGCAAACGAAAAGTAGCGCGGATCAGTGCGTACATCGCCGCTACAAAGCGGCTCGCGATGGGCGATTACCCAGTTCACCAATCCCCGCCCAGGTGGGATGAGCATTCCCTCGTACAACTCGCTGTCTGCGCCACCAGCGATCTCTTTGATCTGCGCGCCGTTGGCCTCGCGCATGATAAGCGCGACCTGCTCATAGCCAAAGGTATGGTGAACCAGGTGGGCAACCAGCCGCAGCAGCAGTTCCGGCTGCATCAACTCGCTCAGGTGATGGCTGATCTCATTCAGCCGCTGAAGCTCATCAGCGCGCCGCTCCAGCAGCTCTTTTTGCGCATTGGAAAGGCGAAATAGCTCGGCGTTCTCAAGCGTGAAAGCGCTTTGCTGCGCGACCGATACAAGCAGGTCTTGATGTTCGGCGGAAAAGTGATTTGGCGTATGGTGAACAACCGTGATCACGCCAATTGCCTGGCCCTCGCGCAAAATTGGCACAGCAGCAGCGCTGCGAATCGGCGAGTGATTGTTGGTGCCGATCACCCAACGCGGGTCGTTTTGGGTGTCTGCGATCACAAGTGGCTGCTGTTCACGAAGCACCCAGCCGGCCACGCCACCGCTCAGAATGGTGCCAAGCGCCGCAGATGCCTGGTAGCGACTTGACGAGTAGAAGCGGGTGCGATTGCCAAGCGTTAAGATCAGGCTGCCGCGCACCGCGCTGATCGAGTCGGCCAGCTTTGCGAGAAAATGGGTCAGCAGTTCGTCGAGGTCAAGCGTGGTGCCAAGTTCGCGGGTCAGATGCAGCAGTAACTCGGTCTTGCGCTGCTCGGCGTGCAGCGAGCGCTGCGAGCGCTGGAGGCGTAGCAGTGCGCGCACGCGAGCGAGCAGTTCACTGAATTCGACTGGCTTGGAAAGATAGTCGTCGGCCCCGGCGTCAAGCGCACTCACCTTGCTGCGCGAATCGCTGCGCGCTGTCACCAGGATGATTGGAATAAAGGGCCGCTGCGGGTTGGCCTTGATGCGCTCGGCAACCTCACTGCCGTTAATGCCTGGCAGCATCAGATCGAGCATAATCAGATCGGGCGTTACCAGCTCGACATATGCCAGCGCTTCTTCACCAGTTGACGCGCATGAAACACGATAGCCCGCATCGGCAAGCAGAATCTGCAGCATGCGCCGAATGTTTGCGTCGTCGTCGACAACCAAGATGTGGGCCGGTTCGGTCATGTGATGAATTGCAGCGCAACATGCGCCATGGCACGTATTCTACCCTGTTAGCAGGCCTTGAGCAATACACAGGCCACTCTGCTACGTAGCGCCATAGCATAAACTATCACATGTCCAGTGCCCACTAGCCCGGCTCCCACTAGCCCGGCGCTGATGAACGTTACCTCATGCATCGGGTAGCCCGCGCAGGCGGGCTTCGTCACCCCAGCCAGCGGCTTCAGCCGCCCGGCGTGGGATGGTGCGATATACCCAGGTTACTCATTGAAATCCATCAGCGCCGGGTACGGGGTATCGTATCAGCGGATTGTGCGCTGGAACGAGACCAGCGCCAGCCACATGCCGCCCGCCGCCAGCAGCGCCGTCACGGCGAACGAGAGTGCAAGTGGCAGGGTAGCAGTGCCGCCAAAGGCCAGCGCGCGCGTTGCGTCGATCAAATAGGTGGCTGGGTTGAGCAGCGCAATCACGCGCATCCAGCCGGGTAGTTCCTGAAGCGGGTACAGCGCATTCGAGGCGAAGAGGAGTGGCAAATTGAACAGAAACAGCATGCCGTGGTAGCCCATGATGCTGCGTGAGCGTGCCGCCACAGCTAATGCCAGCCCCGCAAAGCCGACCGTGAACAGTGTGATCAGCACCACCAGCGCCAGCCAGCCCAGCGGATTCGGCGAAAGCCGTGCGCCAAGCAGCAGGCCCAGCACCAAAATGATCACGACCTGAAACAGCCCCTTGGTAGTCGTGCTGGCGACACTGCCCATCAGAATGCTCAGGCGCGGGATCGGTGCGACCAGGTACTCCTTTAGAATGCCACGCAGCCGCTCGTCGAGCAGAGCCATGCCGCCGCCCGCCGCGCCGCCCAGCGCGGTTAGTGCCAGGATGCCCGGCAGTAAAAACGACATATAATCGCTGCCGCTGACGCTGCTGACAATCGCGCCCATGCCGATGCCGAACAGCGCCACCCACAAGATCGGCTGAATCAGCAGCCCGCCCAGCTCCTCGCGGCTGCGGAAGAACTTGCGCATATGCTTTGACCAAATGGTGATTGTTGCGTTCATTTGTGTCTTATAAGACTTACGCAGTTGGCGATTTCAGCCTGCGGCAGCATGGAACATCTATCTTGTTTGTTTCGTTTTTGGTGCAAGGCACTAAAAAGCGAAGCAATTATTGATTATTTCCTTGTTCGCCGCAGGCGAAATGAAACCCGTTGGGCAACTGCGTAAGTCCTATTCTTATATAGAGTGAAGTGCCGCCTAGTCGCGCAACGCGCGCCCGGTGAGCTTGAGAAACACGTCGCCGAGTGTGGGCCGGGCGATCGCGACATCGTCGATTGTAAAGCCATTGCCGCTAGCCTGAGCGATCACCTCGGCTAGCCGCCGGTTGCCATGATCTACGCCAAGCTGGATCACGCGGGCGTCCGGGCTGAGGTTAAGCTGATCGACAAATGGCAGCGCCTGAAGTTTCGCGACCAAGTGCGTGCTTTCGCCCTGGCCACTGATGCTGATCACATCGGAGCCAAGCGCGGCAACCAGTTGCGCTGGCGTGCCCTCGGCGACCATGCGCCCATGATCGACAATCCCAACCTGCCCGGCCAACTGCTCGGCTTCGTCCATGTAGTGGGTGGTGAGCAGCACCGTCAGGCCTTGCGTGTGGTTAAGCTGGCGAATATGATCCCACAGCGCCGCGCGATTCTGCGGGTCAAGCCCCTGCGTCGGCTCATCGAGAAACAGCAGCTGCGGCCCAGTTAGCAGGCCGCGCGCCAGCTCCAGCCGCCGCTTCATGCCGCCTGAATAACTCTTGACCATGCGGTCGATTGCATCGTCAAGCTGTACCAGTTCGACAAGCTCGGCGATCCGGCGGCGGCGCAGCTCGGCGGGCATGCGGTAGAGCCGCCCGTGAACATCCAGCACCTCGCGCCCGCTCAGATCGTTGTCGAGCACAATCTCCTGGAACGTGACGCCAATCAGCTGGCGAACCTTGTCCGGCTCGCGCACCACATCGTAGCCACTAATGCACGCCACGCCAGCGCTTGGCCGAATCAGCGTGGTGAGAATGTTGATGGTGGTCGTCTTGCCGGCCCCATTTGGCCCAAGCAGTGCATAGATGTGTCCCCGCTCGATGGCGAGGTCGACGCGATCAAGTGCGAGAACTTGGTCATAGCGCTTCGTTAGGCCACTGGCCTGTATCATCAAGTCCGCCACGCGGAAACCTCTTTTGTAACGGTGTTGCCGCAGCATTGTACCATACTTCACGATTAGAACGCAGAACCTCGCCGCGCGGCTGAAGCCGGCAGAACGTAATTGACGCTGCTCGTGCAGCATGGTATACTTCTCGCACGTCCGTTCGTTTTTTCCACGCAACGTCGCCTGCAGGCTTGTCCGCTGCTCAGGTGGCGTTTTTTGGCGTTTTTATACGAGGAATGCACGCTCATGGCAAAGGATGCGATCGTCATCAAGGGCGCGCGCGAGCATAATCTGCGCGGTGTCGACCTGGAGATTCCCCGCGATCAGTTGGTCGTGCTGACCGGCGTGTCGGGGTCGGGCAAGTCGTCGCTGGCCTTCGATACGCTGTATGCCGAAGGCCAGCGCCGCTATGTCGAGTCGCTCTCGGCCTATGCGCGCCAGTTTCTCGGCCAAATGGAAAAGCCCAAGGTCGATTACATCGGCGGCCTTTCGCCCGCGATCGCGATCGAGCAGAAGAGCGCCTCGAAAAACCCCCGCTCGACGGTCGGCACAGTTACCGAAGTCTACGACTATATGCGCCTGTTGTTT
>JACMIM010000488.1 GCA_014381165.1 Roseiflexaceae bacterium | reverse complement strand
GGGCCAACCCACTAGCCCGGCGCTTCAGCGCCGGGAAACCGGGCCAATCGACATAAAAGATATTCAATACGTGGTGCGCGAACGTGCCGCCGCCGAGCCGCCCGCGCGCTTTCCCGACCTGGAGCTGCGCGCCCAGGAGCAGCCGCTTGGCCTGCGCCAGCGTGTCAGTGCGCACTGGCCGCTGCCCGCGCACAGCCTACAGGAGCGCGGCGTTGCCCTGCTGAACAAGAGCGTGCGCCAGTACCTGCGCTGGTACATCAACCCGGTTGTCGAGCAGCAGAACAGCGCCAATCAGACTATCAGTGTGGCACTACGCACATTCATTCGGCTGGACGCCCAGCGGCGGGCCGAGCGTGCGGTCAAACGCCACGCCAACATGAATTCAGAGTTTTGAATTCGTATGGATACTCTCACAATTGTTGTGCCCTGGTTTGGTGCAGATACCGCCGGCGGGGCCGAGACGCAGGCCCGCCAGCTGGCCGCCGCGATACACGCGCTGGGTGTACCAGTGGAAGTGTGGGCCAGCGACGGGCGTGATTCATTTGCGCCGCCGCTGCCGCATTACCCCGAGGGGCTGGATACGCTCGACGGCGTGGCCGTGCGGCGCTTTGCGATCACGCCGCCTGCATCCGAGCCGCGTGTGCCGCCGGCTGTGCTGCGGCGCGGGCTGCTACGCGAGTTGCCAGTCTTTCCCGACCACGAGCTGCGCCTGCTGGCATCACTGGTTTCCAGCGACGCACTGCTGGAGGCGGTGGCCACTGAGTGCCCCAACCGACAATTTCTATTTGTCCTGTACCCGTTTCCGACCAGCTTCTGGGGCACGCTGCTGGCAGGTGAGCGCGCCCACCTGCTGCCCTGCCTGCACGATGAGCCGTATGCACGCTACAGCACCTACCGCTGGATGTTTGGCCGCGCCCGCCGCATTCTGTCGAACAGCCCGGCCGAGCGGCGGCTGGCGCTCCAGCTGTATGGACTGCCGGAGCAGCAGGCCGTGGTCGCCGGTGAGGGGATCAAGCTTGATAGCCGTGGCGATGGCGCGGCTTTTCGAGCGCGGCGCGGGCTCGCCGGGCCGCTGCTGATGTGGGCTGGTCGGCGCGACGCCAGCAAGAACTTCCCGCTGCTGGTGGCCTACGTGCGCGAATACTGGGCACGGCGTGGCAGATCGTTGCGCCTGCTGGTGGGTGGGCGTGATCCGCTCGACCTGCCGCCAGCGTTAGACCAGCTTGTGCTCGACCTTGGCTACATCGGCGATCAGGAAAAGGCCGACGCCTACGCCGCCGCCGATGTGTTCGTGCATCCCTCGACGTATGAAAGCTTTTCGATCGTGCTTATGGAAGCCTGGCTTCAGGGCACGCCCGCGCTGGTCAATGCCAACTGCGCGGTCACACGCGAGGCCGTGCATGCAAGCGGCGGCGGCCTCAGCTTCGGCAGCTTCGCCGAGTTCGCCGCCGCGCTCGATCTGCTGCTGGCCGATCAAGCCCTGCGCCAACAGCTTGGCGCGCAGGGCCGCGACTTTGTGTTGCGCACCTGCCGCTGGGACGAGGTGGCGCGCGCGACCGTCACGGCAATATACGTAGACGCGGGGCTGGCCCCCGCGAATCCAGATGCGGAAACAATCGCCCGACGGGGGGCGTAGACGCGGGCTGGCCCCCACGAATCCAGACATGGAGAAGAGTGTGTCGTTTACTACCCAACCAGTCTTGATTGGCACGAATGCGCGCCTGTTTGCTTCGAATTGGCGGCCTGCCCTGGAGGAGGTCGCCTTTGCGGGCGAGAGCGGCTTCGCAGCAATGCAGTTCCACGGCCAGCCGGATGGGCTTGGTGCGGAGCAGCTTGGCGCTCCAGTTGCCGCCATTGGCACAGCGCTGCGCGACGCTGGGATCGCGCCGGTGATGGAAATTCTCATGTTTCTCGATGGCGCTGGCCGCCACGAGTCGGGGCGTATGCCGCTTGAAATTTTCCAGGCCAACCTGCCAGCAATCGCGGCGCTGGGCTGTGTGCATGTTCACTGGCACATGGCCATCCGCCAGGCTGTGCCGCAGGCCAACGTCGATTCGCTGGAGTTGTCGCTGGTGGCGCAGCTGCGCGAGGCGGTGGAGCTTGCGGCAGATCACGGCTTTCGGCTGGCCTTCGAGCATAACGAGCTAGCAGTGCGCCCGCTCAACACACCGGAGCGGGCAGCCGCGCTGCTGGCGGCCGTGCCGGGGCTTGGGCTGGTCTGGGATCTGAACCACGCTTCGCCCGAGCAGGTCGAGGGTTATGCGGCCCTGGCTTCGCGCATAACCATGCTGCATGTGGCCGATACGCCGCTGCCGGAAATCAACCATCACCTGCCGCTGGGCATGGGCACAATCGATTTCCCTCGTTACCTGCGCCCGCTGCTGGCGGCGGGTTTTGCTGGGCCAGCCATTCTTGAAATTGGTGGGCTGCCGAAATCGGGTGGCTATGGCCGCGATACCGACGCCGCGCTGGTCGATTCGCAACTACGTCTCGCGGCGGCACTGCTGCTGGCAGGCGATACCAAGGCCGAACTATGAGCGCAGCCACTGTAACACGTCGGCGCACCGGCCTGCTGATCGGCCTGGCCTATCTCGCATTTATCAGCCTGGGCCTGCCGGATGGCCTGGTCGGCGTGGGCTGGCCGTCGATACGCGCCAGCTTCGGGCTGCCGCTCGACGCGCTGGGCGCGCTGCTAT
>JACMIM010000487.1 GCA_014381165.1 Roseiflexaceae bacterium | reverse complement strand
GCCGTTGGTTCTTGCGACGGTCGTTCGGCCCACTGCGCCGCCGCCGACAGCCCTACCAACGGATGTACCGATTGTGCCAACAGCCGTGCCGACAGCTGTGCCAACGGACATCCCGACGCTCGTTGCGCCAACAGCCGTGCCAACAGCTGTGCCAACGGACATCCCGACATTCGTGCCGGTTGCAACGGCGAAGCCGGAGCCAGAGCCAACCGCAACTACCGGTGTGATCAGTGAGCCGGTGCCAACCGTCGCCGTGGAATAGAACCTGCAAGAGCAAGAGAAGCGCTGGTCTTCTACTTTTCCATCTCGTGTTGGTGGAGTTTACATGCACATTCAGCCACGGCGCTGGGCACGCCCCGACAGGGTGACACTGTTCGCGGTTGTGCTTGGCGTGTTCATCCTAATGTACTGTCTAGTCCTACCATTCGCGCGCGCGCAAACCAGTACGCTGCAGTTCTGGTTCTACCAACTCAACACATTGGTGCTTGTCGGCATCGGCCTGATTCTGCTTGCGGCCAGTCAACGTGGCCGCACCATTCGCGCTTCCAACCAGCGCTATGCGGCGATCGTCCTGTTGATTGGTGTGCTGTTGGCCGCGATCGGCGTGTTCTTTCATATCCCTGCTTTCGACCAGCAGCGCGGCGGCTCCTTCAGCATTGGTACTGTCCTCTACACGGTCAGCTTGCTGTGCTGCAATGCAGGGCTTCTGCTACTCGTGCCATTTCGAACGGTTTCGCTGCTGCACATGCTGCGGATCAGCTTTGACGCAGCGCTGGTCATGACGCTCTGCTCGGTTCTGCTGAACTTACTTTTACCCTATATTCTTGTCGATGTGACCTGGACGCCAGCGTTCAACACTGCCATCTTCCGGCTTGAACTTGATCTTGCGCTGGTGGTGGTGTACTGGCTGCTCTACCGCTCCTACGCAAGCTTTCGCGGTCTGCCGCTTGTCCTGCTGGTGGGCGGCGCGGCCGCAATGATCCTGACAGATATCGTGTTTATGGTTGCGCATATGCTGCCAGTCCAGGCTGGTGGTAACACGCTACTCAGCAGCGCGCTACCATTTTGGCAGGTTCATCTTCTGCTCTGGTCCACGGCGCTCTACCAGCTTAACCGTCGCCCATTGCGCTGGCGGCTGGTGTCGGAATCTGATCTGCTGCCTGCTGTCACGGGCATGCGGATTTTGCTTCAAAGCTTGGGCGTGTTCGGGTTGGTCACAGTGCTGTTCGCCCTGGAGCCGGATCGCCATGTTATGGCTGGCCTTTTGACCACACTGCTCTGCCGTGAAACCTTGGTGACATATGAGCGCGCGCGGCTTGTACGTCTACAGAACGAGGCTCGCGAGCAACTGTCTGAGGCAAAGACAAGCCTCGAGGAAACAGTGGCAGAAAAGACGCAAATTCTTGAGCAGCGCACCTTGAGCAGCGCCGAGATCGCCCATGATATGGGCAATACGCTGCAGGAGGTGCGGCTGGCGATCTCGATGGTCAAGCTCAAATGCGAAGACCACCATCCGGAACTGTTGCCGTTATTCGAGCGGTATCTACGCTCCGCCGATTCGGCGCTTGTCTATCAAGATAATCTGCTGGCCGCCATGGTTGCGGCCGCGCAGATGGACGCAGGTGAACTGCGCTTGTCGCTTGCGCCCAGTGATATTGGGGCGCTGGTGCGTAGCCTTGTCGCACAATATCAGGGCCGTGCCACCGACAGCCGTGTGACGCTTACCCTGCGGATTGCTTCCCAGGCCAGTTCTGTTCTGGCCGACGAACGCCTGGTGGGCCGCGCAGTTGCGAATGTACTTGGCAATGCCATCAAGTACACCGGCGCAGCCCGGCGCGATGGCAGCGGGCATGTCGAGATATCAGTGCAGCGCGCGGGCCGCTTGGTCACGGTTCAGATCGATGACAATGGCCCCGGTATCGAATCAACACACATGCAAAAGGTTGGTCAGCGCTTCGCCCGTGGCGTGCGCGGTCGGCACGCGCCAACGGGCACAGGCCTGGGACTAGCGTTTTCGCGCGGGGTGTTGCAGCGCCATCCCGGTGGGAGCCTGCGGGTTTCCTCGCACCCAGGCGCAGGTACCAGTGTTACGCTGTCCTTGCTTCAGCACAAGCTGCCAGCACAGCCTGCCCACGCCGCTCGTTCGCCTAGGACGGCTGCGCCGCCGCACACAGAAGCCTACAAGCACGCGCCCGCCGATGACTGAGGCTGTATGCCAATCTCACCACTTACTATTGTTGTCATCGACGATTTTCGCGCCTCGCGTGAGATGGTTGTGCTGGCCGCGCGCCTGCTTGAGCGCGAGCTGAAGCAGCCTGTGCTCGTGAGCGAGGCGGCCAGCGGCATCGAGGGGCTTGATTTGCTGCGCGCACGCCGCGATGACTTGCCGCTGCTGGTGATACTAGATGTTCACTTGCCGGGGCTTGATATCGACGGGCGGGCACTTGGCGCATTGCTGCGCGAGGAGTTTCCCGACCTGCCACTGCTGCCGTTCACCGCCGACCGGCGCGACCAAACCCGCGAGGATCTGGCTGCCCTTGGCATGCTTGAACCAGTCTACAAGCCGGTTTCTGCCGAGAAGCTGGCCAAACGCATGCGCAAAGCGTTGAATGAGCATGGGCCGGCGGCCGGGCCGCTGCATGCCTTTGTCGCCGCCCAGGCGCGCCAACTCGATGTGCTGGTGCGGGCAAGCCCGATCGAACAGGGCGTGCGGCTCGCCGTCTTTGCGCGGGCGCACCTGACCCGCGCTGGCCTTGAGCGGCTACTCAGCGAGGCCCAAAGCAGCGCGCCATTCACGGTGGCACTTGTCGCCGGCCAGCGTGATCTTGTGCTGAACGCGATCTACCGCAGTGCAGTCAGTGTGCTGCTTGCCGCCCCGGATGTTCTCGATCAGGCGCGTGAGATTGCTATTTCGACTGGCGTGCCGCTGCTGGTCTACGCCAGCGCCCACGATGCGGCCCCGCTCTACCGCGACGAAACCACAAGTGTTGTCGTCGGCCCAACTGATGCTGCCGAGCTTGCGCTGGCCATTCGTGCGCTCGCCGACGGTAGACGCTATGTCAACAGCGCGGTTCAGGAACTGCTGTCGCTTTCGCGCCGCCAGCAGGATATCGTCGCGCTGCTCGCGCGTGGCATTACGACCGAGCAAATTGTGCGCAAGCTTGGCATTTCTGAAAGCCGCTTCAACCACCTGATCACTGAATTGTATGACGTACTGGATATTCCGCGCAGCCGTGCCGCATTGGTTGGCTGGGCACAACGCGCCCCGTTGAGCCTGCTCGACGAGCCGCGCTAGCAAAAAGTTGCTAAAAACGCGGTCTCTCGTAGCGTTACGTCTCTGTTACACTCGTTCTAGCCGAACACACGCATAGTTACATTCGGCGGTGCTTCGTATGTGGAGCTGTGCAAGGCCAAAGCTTTCGCAAGCTCCGCCAACACAGAAGGGTGCGGGCTGTATGGAATATATGCCTGGAGTGCAACCACTGATTATGATGGTCGAAGATCACCCGTTGATTATTGAGTTCGTCGAAGCGCACTTGTCTCGCGAACAGTTTCGCCTTATTTCTGCCGAAACGTGTGCTGAGGCAATCAGTTTGCTGCAAAAGCATCGCCCGGAGCTGATCATTCTTGATGTTGTGCTGGACGATGGGCTTGGCTACGATCTCTGCCGCGCCATTCGCAGCGGCGGCGAAGATGGGCGGCTGATTGGTCTGGCCGATGTGCCGATCATCATGCTGACTGCGCGCGCCGATGAGCAAGACCGGGTCGAGGGCTTTCACGCCGGGGCCGACGATTACATGGTGAAGCCGTTCAGCCCACAAGAGTTGGTCTGCCGAGTTCAGGCGGTGCTGCGGCGTAGCACTGGCACCAGCGGCGCACTGATCGAAGCTGGCCCGCTCTCGATCGAGCCGCGCCGCCACGAGGTGCTGGTCGACGGCGAGCAGGTTAATCTCACCCCAAAAGAATTCGACCTGCTGCTATTGCTGGCGAGCAGCCCTGGCCGCGTGTTCTCGCGTGAGGATTTGCTGGAGCGGGTCTGGGGCTACTCGTTTCTGGGCAACACCCGCACGGTCGATGTCCACGTCAACCGGCTGCGTCAGAAGCTTGCTGCTGCCAACGAACTTTGTGGCGAGATGGTTGGCACCGAGTGGAAGCAGGGCTATAAGTTCATCGTGCCGAAAGAGCACGCAGTCGGGGCCTAAACCAAATAACCACGAAGATGCGACGACACTAGTGCCGGGTAGACATACTCCTTATCTTGGTGTTTTTGCGTCTTCGTGATTAACTATCTGGCAATGGTTTACTTGGCGAGCAGCCCGGCCCGG
>JACMIM010000486.1 GCA_014381165.1 Roseiflexaceae bacterium | reverse complement strand
GTTGGTGGCCCCGGCGGCGGGTTTCATTCCCCCTGCGGCGGGCAAGCAAAAACCACATCATTGTTTCGTTTTTGGGTCCACCGCACCAAACAACGAAACAAAAAAGATAGCTTTTCCATGCTGCCGCAGGCTGAGGTCGCCAACTGCGTAAGTCCTAACGATATCAGTTACCTTCCAAGGGAAATGTCACCTGCATGCGCCGCACCGGCATGTCTTCCTGGCGAGGCAGGGCGGCCAGCACCACAATCGTCATGTCGTCGGTCGGCTCGTTGCGGTCGAGTTCGAGCGCGCGGTTGAGCAGGGCATCGCAGAGCTGTTCGGCGCTGTGGCCAGCCTGCGCGTTCCAGCCGGCCAGGAAATTGCCGATCTCCACATCTTCGCCGTGCTGCTCGCCGGCCTTCAGCAGGCCATCGGTAAACACGATCAGATAGAGAAACGGTTTGATTGCCATCTCGGCGATCTGCGGCTTGGCCAGCGGGTTCAGGCCAATCGGCGCGGAAGGCTCACCAAACGTGCGCACGCCCTGTGCATCCAGCACAAAGAACGGCGCGGGGTTATTGCGCGAAACTAGCAGCGTATTACTTTGAAAGTCGACCGAGACAATGTTCAGTGTCGCCGCGACCTGGCCCATACGGTAGGTGTAGAGGTAGTCGTGCGCGGCGCGGGCGGCCACACCATCGCGCGAGCCATCCTTCAGCTGGGCCATGGCGCGGGTGACAATCGAGTTGGAAAGTACCTTTGCGCCGCGCCCGCTGCCCTGGCCATCGACCAGCACAAACGAGAAGCCGCCGCCGGGCCGCTCGATCATCTCCAGTGTGTCGCCGCTCTCGGCCTGGCCGTGGCGGGCGACCTTCGCAACCGCTACCTGTAGTTCAATCATTCCGCCTGCCTTTATGAAGCCGCCCGCTCGGGCGAATGCTGTGGCCTGCCATACATTTTTGTCTGCGGCGTATTGTAGCACAGCGCTCTCGGCATCCCAGCGTTGAAGCGCCGGGCTATTGGGGCGCATCCGCGTGGCGGCTACAGGGCGCAGCCCCCACCGAATCGCGCCGCTCGCAGCGTTTATTCCTATGCCGCCCCGTAGCAGCGGCAATAGTTTTCGTCGGGTGGGATTCAAACTCTCGCGCCGCCACCTCGGCCACCGGATGAATCCGGCGTCTGCTATGCCAAAACGCGCTGAAGCGCGTTGTTCGAGCGAACACGCTTCAGCGCGTTTTGCATACCAGCAGTGGGCTTCAGCCCACGCAGGTGTAGCGCGGTTGCAACAATCTGAATCACACCCGTTTTCGTGACTCTGCTGCGCGCCCTATGGTACTATACGCGCACGGCTTTCGGAAGCGGGCCTTCACACATATCGTCGATCAATGGCCCGCGCGTAACGTAAGGACGCCGCCGTGAACGAAGCCGCCACTGCCCACACGCCCACCGCTGGCGACCAAAGCGACGCTGCTAAAAGTGTGCGCCTACGCGCTGAACTCCAGGCGCTGGCCAGTTATATTCCCACACCGATTGTGCGCCAGCAGCTGGCCAGCCCGAGAATAGGCCATGTAGATGGCATGTTTCTCGACGGCTCGGTGCTGTTTGCCGATCTGTCCGGCTTCACGGCGCTTTCCGAGACACTCAGTGCGCTTGGCAAACAGGGTGCCGAGGAAATCTCCGAGATTATCAACCGGCTGTTTGGCGCGCTACTCGGCGAGATCACGCGCTACGGCGGCCAGGTGCTCAAGTTCGGTGGCGACGCGCTGACCGCGTTCTTCGATGGCGCTGTACTGGGCACCAGCCACGCGGCCCTGGCGTCCGGCGCGGCGCTGGCGCTTCAGCAGCGCATGCACGAGTTCGACGCGCTGGCCACCCGCGCTGGCGTGTTTCGGCTGCGCCTGCGTATTGGCGTGCATAGCGGGCGCGTCTTCGCGGCTCAGGTCGGCGACGCCGAGCATATCGAACTGATCGTGACTGGCCGCACGATCAACCGGGTCGCGCTGGCCCAGGAGATCGCCGAGAGCGGCGAGGTGGTCATTTCCGAGGCGACGCTTGGATTGCTCGCCGGGGCTGCGGCTAGCCCCCGTCAGGGTGGCTTTCACCTGCTGGAGCGCCTGCCAGAAGCCGTAGCCCCAATGTACGCGAGTGCGCCTATCTGGACGCCTGGCGCTGGCGATCAGGCCGAACTGGCCGCGCTGGAAGCACGTATCGCGGCCCTACGCCCCTACCTGCCGCGCCAATTACCGCGCCGCTTTCTTGAGCAAGCCGAGGGCGCGAGTGGCGAGTTCCGCTCGGTCAGCGTGCTGTTTGTCAACTTCTTCCCATTCAGCGCCGCGCTCGATCTGCTTGGCGACGACACAGCCACGGCGGCGCAAGTCCTGAACGCTTACTACCTGCGCGCCCAGCAGGTTATCCATCGCTATGGCGGCATTGTCAACAAGGTGGATATGTCTACCTATGGCGATAAACTCATGGCGCTGTTTGGCGCACCGACTGCCCACGAGAACAGCCCCGAGCTGGCGGTGCGCGCCGCGCTCGAGCTGCGGGGTGCGCTTGAACAGGCCAACCAGGAGATCGACGCCCTGCTACGCACGGCCAGCCAGCGCAGCATCGCCGGCGGCGACCGCGTGATGCACCAGCGCATTGGGATCAACACCGGCGTGATGTTTGCCGGAATGGTCGGCTCGCAGCAGCGGCGCGAGTACACCGTGATGGGCCAGCACGTCAACCTGGCCGCCCGCCTGATGGCCGCCGCCGACGACGGCGCAGTGGT
>JACMIM010000485.1 GCA_014381165.1 Roseiflexaceae bacterium | reverse complement strand
GCAGCCTGCTGAAAATCGTCGAGTGCCGCTTCGAAGTTGTATTGCGACAGCGCGACCAGGCCGCGCAGGGCGTAGCCGTCGCCATCGGTTTGCTTCAGCGCGACAGCGCGGCTGTAGTGCGCGGCGGCCTGCTCCAGTTCAGGACAGGTTCCTGCAAAACAGCTCGGCATGAGTGCGGCGCGGGCGAAGTTGGTATTGCCGCGCACTAGCGCATCGTACCAGGCCACTGTGTAGCCAAGGTATGCGATCAGCAGCACCAGCCCAGCGCTGGCGGCACCTGCCAGCATGGTGCGCAGCACGATGGAGTGCGCTTTGAAGTGCGGCATGCTGTGGCGGCGCGGGCGAGCATACCACGCGACCGTCAGGAGTATGCCGGCGGCGAGCGTTGGCAGCGCGAGATCGGGCTTCAGCCCCAGGCCAGCCAGGCTGAAGCCGTTGACCAGAACAAGCAGTGCGATCAGCGCGCCGGCGGCAGTTGCCACCAGCAGCGGTAGGCGTGCCGAGGCGCGGCTGTGGAACACGCCCATTGGCTTAAACACAAACCACCAGATCAGTGGCAGCAGCAGGCCAGGCGTGATCAACACATACAGGCTGCTGAGCGAATAATCGACCAGTGCGATCGGGCTGAATGCCGTGGCGGGAGCAAAGCGCAGGAGCAGCAGCATACCCGCTGCATACGCCAGGGTGGCGCAAAAGATCAGGCCCAGACGGCTGCGCACCAGCTCGACACTATAGGAATAATGCCGTGCGAGCGGCGGCGCTGCGGGCTGCTGTGGCGTGCAAACCCGCGCCCGCAGTTCGCTGATCAGCTCGCGGTAGTAGATCAGCCGGCCCTCCAGCACGAACTCGCTCCACAGCTGCGAATTCTTTGGCCGGACGACCGTGTACGAGAAGTCATACAGCATCGAACCAAACAGGTGTAAATCTGCGGTGATCACTAGGCCAATGTTGTCGAGCGGCAGCACCTGGCTGGGCGCAGCCGGATTGGCGGAACCAAGCAGCAGCGTGCGCAACTTCACCTGCGACAGCTCGGCCAGCTTTTCGAACTGGGCGCTGCCTGGTTTGCCACGCCACACGCCGCTGGCCTCGCCGCGTAGCCAGTGCAGAATCGCCAAAACTGGATTCTGCCCGGGACGCCCCCGCCATTCCAGCGCGCTGCGGGTCAGCACCAGTCGCCCCGGTCGATTGACCTGAAAGCGGTCGGGCGAGGACAGAAAGATGATCACCAGCCCGAATGCGAGATACAGCAAATAATAGAACAGCACGGCATAGATCAGATCGTCGGCAAACGAACGGAAGCCGGTCGCGGTCGCCAGTGTTTCGGGCGTGAACCAATTATTGCCCACCTCCACCTGCACGCCATTCGCCGTGAGCGTGTGGAGTTGCTGCTCGGACAGGCGGTTGAAGGTCGCGGCGCGGCCGTCGAGGATGTTGTCGGGAAAGCCGCCAAGCTGTAGCTCCGGCGATGCAACCGTCAGGTCGGTGGTTGTCTGCACCTGAATATGGTTGGGCAGTTGGACGGCGAGGATTAATAGGCCGATCAGGTAGAGTGGCAGCGCGATCGCCACACCAATCCGGAACAAGCGCAAAACGGGGTGTTCAAAGCGCTGTGGGAAGTGGCGCTCGTCGATCCGGTCGAGCACACTGCGGGCGCGCTGCTGCTGCTCGACATCAAGATTCTGGTCGTGGCTGGCCTCCCAGAGCTTGTGGCAAACTCCGCTGATGCCGATCTGCGGGTCGATCAGGCCAAGGTCTGCATTGCGCAGGGTGGTGACGCGCTGCCAGGTTTCGAGCGCCTGCGTGCTTTCGGCCAGGCTGCTATTGTACAGGTCGGTCGCGTTGATCGTGTCGCCGCGCTGGTCGGCTAGGCGCGCCTGCTGGTAATGACCACGCGCCAGGCCGCCGAGCGTGCGGGCCAATTGAACATTCGTTTCCTGGGTTTCGAACATCAGCCGCGCGCTGCTAAACATATCGACGGCTTGGTCGAAGCGCCCGCCGGACAGCAGAACTTCGCCGAGTTCAAGCCGCCAGATCGCCTGGTGCCACTGGCGGGCCAGCGCGGTTGGCCGCGCCATCAGCTCGCTGTAGGCAGCGCCAGCGGTATCGAACGCGCCCATCAGCCCATACAGGCGGGCCAGCCGTTCCAGAATATCGTCGACTGCCGCGCCATCGTCGCGGGCGGCGGCCAGTACGCGGGCGCGCCGGTAGGCGACCACCGCCAGCACATATTGCCGTGCGACGGTCCAATCCTGGCCACGGCCAAGGTTCTGGAGCGCGCCAGTCAGCCGCAGCTCTCTGGTGCCTTGAACTGCCAGCACAATCAGCAGAAACAGCGTCAGCGGCAGGCGCGCAAAGGCGTCCCAGATCAAGTGGAGTAGCTGGAGCAGGCCGCGTGGCCGGCTGCGTGAGGGAATATACAGATCCATGCGCTGGCCGATGGTCACATAGGCATCGCCAATCGCCGTGTAGGTCTTCTCCAGCTCGATCGCCTCGGCGGGCGGCGCGCTGGCATAGCGCGGCTGGCGGCGGCGGCGCAGTGCCCGGCTACGTGGCAAGGTCTCGGCGGCAGCCTGGAGATAGGCCAGCGCACGCGTCCAGCTGCCGGGTACATCGGCCAGTTCGGGAGCGAGCGCCTGGACGGCCAGGCCGCGTAGGGCCTGGGCTTGCATGGCTGGCTGTGGCACCTGCCGCTGCACCTCGGCGGGGCTGAGCATGAGCGCGTGCTCGCTGGGGGCCGCCATTGGCAGCGTGTAGGACGCCGTCGGGTTGCTGGGCCAGGTAAGGCGCAGCCCGCGACGCAGGTGCTGCCAGCGGTTCTGGCGTGCATATGCGCGCACATGCTCGTCTTGGTCGCTGTCGCTCAGTGCCTGGGCCACGCGCAGGTTGAGTTCGCGCGTTTTTTCGCCAAGGTGGATGCGTCGGTAGAAATCGGCAAAGCCAGCGTGGAAGAATGTGTAGCGCCCAGCTTGCAACATATTCGGATCGAGCAGCGGCGTCAGCCGTTTCAGCGCCAGCTCGATCATGGGCGCGCCGCAGCCAGTGATACGGGCGATAATTGACACGGTAACTGGTGTGTAGGCCACCGCCAGCATCCAAAGCGTGTCGGCGTCGGCATCGGCATCCGACCGGTCGAGCGCTACCTGGATGCTGGCCAGCATCTGTGCGTAGCCGCCGTCGAGTGCGGCTTGCAGCGAGTCCGGCGAATCATCCACCTGCACCAGTGCGGCTAGTTCGGTGCTATTGGCTGGGTCGAGCGCGTCGCGCAGGGCATCGACATACCGGCGCACGAACAGAAAATTGCCCTGGCTTGCCATCGTCACCCGCGCGATAAAGGCCTCAAGCGGCGCAGCCACCTGCGGCGTCGCAGCCTGCACGGCCTTTTCCAGCGCCGAGCGATCGTCGGCGTCGATCCGGGCCAAAAATTGCTCGTGCAGAAAGCTACTAACATCGGCCAGATTTTCTGGCGCACGCGGGTCGATCGGCACGATCTGCACGCCAGCGCGCGATTGGAGCGCTTGGACGGCCTGGCCAGGCCGGGCCGTGCAGATCACGCTGACCCAGGCTGGCAGGTCTTGCGCGTCAGAAAGCAGATCGACAATCGTACCGCCCTGCCCACTGTCCCAGTCCCAGGCGCAGTCGAGCGCGTCGATCAGCAGCACAAGCGGCGGCTGGTCGCGCTGGACGCTGGCGGCCTCGTTGTAGGCCCGCAGCGGCTCGCGAATCAGCATGCGAAAGGCTTCGCGTGGGTGGGCTGTGCCAATATGCAGGCTCAGGCCACTGACGCTTGCGCCACTGGCTACGCTGCCAGTCGTGACCGTCGTGGCGATCTGGACTTCCTGCTTGCGATGTGACATGGGCAGCGCGAACGCTGGCCCAAGCACCTGGTGCAGCTTGGCCGAAACGCGCTCGCAGAACACCTCCGGGTTGGCGCTGTCGCCCTCGGCGCAATAGTGCGCGATGAACGGGCGTGGCTGGTCGGCGTGTTCGCGCTCCAGCGCCTTGATAAAAGCCGTCTTGCCGATCCCCGGCGAGGCGACGAACACCAGGATGCGGTTTTTGACCGTGCGGAAATCGTCGACGATCGCGCGCAGGTGCGCTCGTCCAACAAACGCATCCTCGGGCCGGTCTTCAGCCCTCGCTGGCTGGGCGGCGGTTTCCGCGCTGAGTATGGGCATGATCATGGGCCGCTCCGGGCGTGATTGCGAGCATTAGGAGTGATGGCGTTGTACGAGGTGGGCGTTATTCCAACAAACGTGGGCGCAGACTTAATTCGTGCGGTTATTGTATCATCTGTCTCGTATTGCGACCGCGTCCGCCAGGCGGCTGAAGCCGCGGGCTTGCACGACCAAGCCCGCCTGCGCGGGCTGAACACCGTTGCAGCCCGCGCAGGCGGGCTTCGTAACCCCAGCTAGCGGCTTCAGCCGCGCAGTTGCCGAATCACCGGGGCGGGCGTATGTGCTACACTACGGATGTAATTGCAACCAGCGAGGTACTATGACACTCCAACAACTCTTTGTTGTCTCAACTAATGATCCCGACATTCAGCGGCGCGGTACGGTTATCCTGAATGTGAGCGCGTTGTTGAGCGTGCTACTGCTGCTGGCGGTTCCGGCCAGCCTGACGCGCGCTAATTCCTTGCCCTCGCTGATCGCTGTCGCTCTCGGCGTGCTTTTGGTCGCGAGTGCGTTCTGGCTTGCCCGGCGCGGCTATGTCGCGGTGAGCGGCTGGCTGCTGGTGATCATGAGCGCTGCGGTCGTTGTGCTGCCATCGTTGCTGCGCCGCGAGGTGACCGACACCTTATTCTATCTGTCCATTCCTATCCTGATTGCGAGTGTGGTGTTGCGGCCATGGCAGGTCTGGTTGGCACTGCTCGTCGCCTACGCGGCAGTTGCCGTCAATGCCGCGCTTATCACCACGCCGCTTAGCAGTGTGACGCCCACACTGCAAAATCTGTTCTTAGTCCTGCTGATGATCGCCGGGATTGGTTTTCTAAGCGCACGATTAACCAAGCGCGCCTTTGATCAGGACGAGCGCGCCCAGCAGTCCGTTCGCAGCGCCGCACGTGAGCTTGAGCAGGCCAATCTGCGCCTGGAGTCCGAGGTCGCCGACCGCACACGTTCACTCCAACAGGCGCTCGCCGATGTGCAGATGCGCGCCGCCGAACAGCAGCGACTGCTGGATGAACTCGGCGAGCAGCGTGTGGTGATTCGCGAGATGAGCACGCCGGTGCTGCCACTTGGCGCACACACGCTGGTGATGCCGCTGATCGGTGGAATGGACTCTGGCCGTTTGCAGCATCTGCGTGAGCAGGCGCTAACCGCAATCGAACAGCGCCACGCCCGCCGGCTGTTGCTCGATATTACCGGGGTGCCGATCGTCGACAGCCAAGTCGCGCAAGGTATCATTTCAGTCGTCAATGCCGCGCGGCTGTTGGGCGCGCAGGTGACATTGGTTGGCGTGCGGCCCGAGGTTGCCCAAACGATCGTGGGCCTTGGCCTCGATCTTTCGGCGGTGCAGACCGAGCAGGATTTGGAATCGGCGATGGCGCGCTAGAAACGTGTGCTGGTGCCTCCCGCTAGGCCTGCTCGGCCCACAGCAGCCGCATTTCTTCACTGTGCTCCAGTAGCTCGTCGAGCGTGCCGACCGCCGCCAGGTGGCCGTCCTTCAGCAGCACAATTTGGTCGGCGTGGCGCAGCACCGGCGCACGATGCGATACCGCAAGCACGGTGAACTGCCGATTGGCCGAAAGCTGCAATCTCTCCCATAACTCCCGCTCGGTGTTCACATCCAGTGCGCTGGAAAGGTCATCCACGATCAGCAATTCGCTTTGGCGGGCGAACATGCGTGCCGCCGCCGTGCGCTGAATCTGGCCGCCGGATAGCTTTGCGCCGCGCACGCCCACCATTGTTTGCACGCCATGCTCAAGCGTGGCCAGGTCGCGTTCCATCACAGCCTGTTGAATGGCCTGCGCGATCTCGTGTTCGGCAAGTGCTTGGCCAAGCGCGATGTTAGCCCGAAGCGTCTCACTCATCAGGCGCGGCGTTTGTGGCGTGTAGGCGCTGCGCGGCGGGATGAAAAAGCGCATGGGGTCGGCCACTGGCAGGCCATTCCAATAGGTAGTGCCGCCATCGAGCGGCAGCAGCCCGGCGATCGCCCGCAGCAGCGTGGTCTTGCCACTGCCAATGCGCCCGGTCACGATGGTACGTGTGCCGCGTTTCAGAGTGAATGAGATGTTCTGGATTCCGCGCCCACTCTCTGGGTAGCGGTAGCTGAGGCCGCGCAGCTCCAGATGCTGCAATTGATCTGCTGGCGTGCGAGTAGGCTGCGGCAGCACTGGCAACTCGCCGCGCAAGTTGATCGCATGAGCCGCAACCAGCGCCTCTGGCGGCAGATCTGGCATCAGTTCGTGCATGCGCTGGAACGACACCTCGGTTTGGCGCAGGCGCGTCAGGATTTCGCCGAAGAAGCCGATCAGCCCAGCCAGCGCGCTCACGTAGGTTACGAATAGTGCGAGTTCGCCCAGGCTGAGCGGCTGGCCGCCGCGCCGAAAGCCCTCGGCGGCGAGCAGCAGCAGCACGCCGATCGCAATGTTGGCGACATTCGCGGAGAACGAAGTCAGCGTCTGGACGATCAGCAGATCGCGCAGGGCTGCACGGCGGCGGCGCTCGCCCACCCGCGCAAAGTAGCGCCCGATATGCTGCTCGGTGCCTGCCGCCTTGATCGCCTGCACCGCGCCGAAGATCTCGCCAAGCGCGCCAGTCACTGCGCCGATCGCAGCCTGGTTGTCCTGGCGGTAACGCTTGATGCGCTGGGCGGCTAGCTGCACCGCAATAATCGTCAGCAGCAGCGGCACGAACACGGCCAATGTGAACAGCGCGTTGATTTGGGCCAGGATAAGTAGCGAGATCACCAGCACCATGGCCTGGGCTGGGATGTCGGGTGCATAGGTCAGAAAGGCCAGCACGGCGCGTGGGTCGTCGCGAAAGCGCGAGATCGCCTCGCCCGCGCTGCTGGGCAGGGCGCGCGCACCAGGCCGCTGGTAGATCTGGGCCAGCATGTTCTGGCGCAGCAGCGTCTCGACCGCCGCCATAATCAGGCCTTCAAACCAGAAGCCGGCCAGCGTGCTGATCTGGGCTACAACCTGGCCGACCACCAGCACAGCCAGCAGTGTCGCCAGATCAGCCCTGGCCGTTGCGCCGCTCAGGCCGTCGAACACCTGGCGTGCGATCAGGCCGGGCACAAGATTCCACAGGTAGGGAATGCCAATCAGGATGATGCAGATCAGCGCATAGGCCAGCGGGCGGTAGCGGGCCAGCGCGAGCAGCAGCCGGCCAGTGGGCAGCGTGCGTGTAGTCATACCAGGGCGGCCTCCATACCAACGCGCAGTAGTTGGGCAAAGCGCGAGTGTTTGTCGGCGGCGAGCGCGCTGCGGCGGCCAAACTCGAGGCACGCGCCGTCCTCCAGAATCATAATGTAGTCGGCCCGCTCGACCGTGGCCAGCCGGTGCGCAATAATAATCGAGGTGCGCCCGCCAAGCAGCCGGCCAAAAGCCAGCTCGAGCTGCTGCTCGGTAGCTGGGTCGAGCCGCGAGGACGCCTCATCCAGGATGACCAGGGCCGGATCGCGCAGTAGCACGCGCGCCACCGCCAGCAGCTGGGCCTGCCCGGCGGAAAGCCCGCCGCCGGGCGGCAAGACGCTGTCGAGGCCATTTGGCAGCTCGGCCAGCCAGCCGCCCAGCCCAACCGCATCGAGCGCACCGCGCAGCCGCTGGTCGGCAATAGCTGGATCGAACAGACTCAGGTTTTCGCGCAGGCTGGCGTTGAACAGCTGCACTTCCTGGGTCACCAGGCCGATGTGCGTGCGCAGCGCCG
>JACMIM010000484.1 GCA_014381165.1 Roseiflexaceae bacterium | reverse complement strand
GATCAAGGCCGATGCCGAGGCCTACCTGGGCGAAGCGGTCACGCAGGCCGTGATTACGGTGCCAGCTTACTTCAACGACAGCCAGCGCCAGGCCACCAAGGACGCCGGCAAGATCGCTGGGCTGGAGGTGCTGCGCATTATCAACGAGCCGACCGCATCGGCCCTGGCCTACGGCCTGGACAAGCAGGGCAAAGACCAGACGATTGTGGTGTATGACCTGGGCGGCGGCACGTTTGATGTCTCGGTGCTGGAACTGGGCGATGGTGTGTTCGAGGTCAAGGCGACCAATGGTGACACCCACCTGGGCGGCGATGACTTCGACCAGCGGATCGTCGATTGGCTGACCACCGAGTTCAAGAAAGAGCATGGTATCGACCTGCGCAGCGACCGCACCGCGCTCCAGCGGCTGAAGGAAGCGGCGGAGAAGGCCAAGATGGAGCTTTCGACGGTGCTGCAAAGCGAACTCAACCTGCCGTTCATCACCGCCGACTCGACCGGGCCAAAGCACATGAATGTCACGTTGAGCCGCTCGAAGCTGGAGCAACTGGCTGGCGACTTGATCGAGCGCTCGATGGTGCCGGTACGCCAGGCGCTCGCCGACGCCAACCTCCGCGCCAACGATATCGACGAGATTATTCTAGTCGGCGGGCAAACCCGCATGCCGGCGGTGCAAGATGCCGTGCGCAAGCTATTCAACAAAGAGCCTCATAAAGGTGTCAACCCCGACGAGGTAGTGGGGATTGGCGCAGCGATTCAAGCTGGCGTGCTGAGTGGCGAGGTGACGGACGTGCTGCTGCTGGATGTTTCGCCGCTGACGCTGGGCATCGAGACGCTGGGCGGCGTGATGACGCCGCTGATCGAACGCAACACCACCATCCCGACCCGCAAAAGCCAGACGTTTTCGACTGCCAGCGACAGCCAGAGCAGCGTGGAAATTCATGTGCTTCAGGGCGAGCGAGCCGAGGCGCGCTTCAATAAATCGCTTGGCCGCTTTGTGCTGGATGGCATCCCGCCAGCGCCGCGCGGCATGCCGCAGATCGAGGTGACCTTCGATATCGACGCCAATGGCATTGTGAATGTGACTGCGCTGGACAAGAATAGTGGCAAGCAGCAGAAGATCACGATCACCGCCTCGACCGGGCTTTCCGACGAGGAGATCGCGCAGATGGTGAACGACGCCGAGTTGCACGCCGACGACGACCGGCAGCGCCGCGAGGTGATCGCCGCGCGCAACAGCGCCGACAGCATGATTTACAACGCCGAGAAGACGCTGCGCGAGCACGGCGGGCAGATCGACGGCACGCTGCGCACCGAGGTCGAGGACAAAATTCGCGCCCTGCGTGCGGCGCTCGAGGGCGACCTGAGCGAGCTGCGCAACAAAACCGCTGAGTTATCCGTCGCACTTCAACAGGTGGGCCAGTCCATGTACGATTCCAGCGCCAAGCCCGAGGGCGAGGGCGATGCGGCTGCCAAGCCTGAGGGCGAGGATGTGGCTGAAGGCGAATACGAAGCGAGGAACTGACAAGATGACAAGATGACAAGATGACAGGAGGGGCAGTGTCCGTCATCTTGTCATCTTGTCATCTTGTCCATCTTCATACCAGAGGGTAAAGATGGCGACTAAGCGTGATTATTACGAAGTGCTTGAGATAGGCCGGACTGCCTCACCAGAGGAGATCAAGCGAGCCTACCGCAAGCTAGCGCGGCAATTCCACCCGGATGTGAACAAGGCTGCCGAGGCCGAGGCCAAGTTCAAAGAGGTCAATGAGGCCAATGATGTGCTTTCCGACCCAGAGAAGCGCGCGGCCTATGATCGCTTTGGCCATAACATGCCCGGCGCGGGCGCAGGCTACGATCCGTTTGGCGGCATGGGCGGCGACCCATTTGGCACGATCTTCGAAACTTTTTTCGGCGGCGCGGGCGCGCAACGGGCCTCGCGCGGGCCACAGCGCGGCTCCGACCTGCGCTACACGCTTTCGATCAGCTTCGAAGAGGCGGTGTTCGGCGCAGAAAAAGAGATCGAGTTCCGCCGCTTGGAAACCTGCGGCACCTGTAGCGGCAATGGCGCGGAGCCAGGCACCGAGCCGACCAAATGCCCGCGCTGCAACGGCCTGGGCGAGGTGCGCCAGCGCGCCCCACTCTTCAACATGGTCACGGTCACGACATGCGATCAGTGCGGCGGCGAAGGCACCGTGGTCGCCATTCCCTGCCGCGAGTGCCGTGGCGACGGCCGCCTGCGCCAGCCGCGCAAGCTAGTGGTCAAGATTCCAGGCGGTGTGGATGGCTCCTCGCAGATTCGCATCACTGGCGAGGGCGAGGCCGGGCCGCGCGGTGGGCCGCACGGCAACCTGTATGTGGTGCTCGACGTGCTGCCCCATGATTACTTTCTGCGCGATGGCAACGAGATTGTGCTGGAGCTACCGTTGAATATCGCCCAGGTCGCGCTGGGGGCCGAGATCGAGGTGCCGACGATCGATGGCAGCGAAAAGCTGAAAGTGCCAGCTGGCACCCAGCACGGCGCGACATTCAAGCTGCGCAACAAGGGCGTGCCCTTTCTGCGCGGCAACGGGCGCGGCGACCAGATCGTGGTGGCGCGGGTGGTGGTGCCAACCAAGCTGAACGACCAGCAGCGCCAGCTGTTCCAACAGCTCGAACAGTCGTTCAGCGGCGAACCAGACGACCAGGAGGACGGCGGGCCGTTCGGTTGGCTGAAAAGCAAACTTGGGTTCTAGACCAGGGTTCAAGGTTCAGGGGTCAGGGTTTAGGAGGCGACAGCGATGACAGCACTGGCAATACTGCCCGAACTGGCGATGCGCTCGCATCTGGCAGAG
>JACMIM010000483.1 GCA_014381165.1 Roseiflexaceae bacterium | reverse complement strand
TTTGGGGGCCGTACTATAACTCAGACCACGCTTCCCCAGCCCCCAGTCCCTAGTCCCCAGTCCCTAGTCCCCAGTCCCTGTGTTCTTTTTGACAAGCATCGCCTCGCCCGCGTATCATTGGTGTACCCCAACAGGTGGGTGAGGACAGACAGCACATTGGAGGATGCGTCGTTGCGAAGCTGGAAGTTCTGGCTCGGCGTTGTGATCAGCGCCCTGTTTGTGTGGATCGCCCTGCGCGGTCTTGATTTCGAGCGGTTCCTGGAGGCGCTGGCTGGTGCGAATTACTGGTGGCTGCTGCCAGGCGTGGCTGTGTACTTTCTGGCGGTGGTGGCACGCACCTGGCGCTGGCATTACATGCTGCGGCACATCGCGGTGGTACCAGTGGCACGGCTGTTTCCGGTGGTGGTAATAGGCTACATGGGTAATAACATCTACCCGGCGCGCGCCGGCGAGGTGCTGCGTTCGTATGTGCTGCGGCGGCGCGAGGGCGTGCCGATGAGCGCCAGCATCGCCACGGTGGTGCTGGAGCGCCTGTTCGACGGCCTGGTGATGCTGCTATTCGTGTTTGTGACGCTGCCGTTTGTCAGCCTACCGCCGATCTACACCCAACTCGTCAGCTTCTTCAGTGTGCTGTTCATCGGCGCGCTGCTGGCCTTTCTAGCTCTGGCGGCCCGCCCAGCCCGCATGAAGCGCTTCTATGGCTGGTTCGTCGACCGGATCGTGCCGGCGCGCCTACGTGAGACCTTCCACGGAGTTTTTGACAAGTTTATCGAAGGCCTGCAATCGCTGCGCAGCCCAAAAGACCTGTTCTTTATCTTTCTGACCTCGACCGTGATTTGGCTGACTGAAACGACCAAGTATTGGGTGGTGGCCTTCGCTTTTCCTGATTTAATCGTGCCGTTCTATGTGCTGATGCTCATGACCGCCGTGGTCAACTTGGCTACCACCCTGCCCTCGACACCGGGCTACATTGGCACGTTTGATGTGCCGGGGATCGCGATTCTAGCGGCCTGGGGCGTACCACAGGCGCTGGCCACCGGCTACACGCTGGTGCTGCATATTGCGCTGTGGCTGCCGATTACGCTGCTAGGCGCGTACTTCATGCTGGCCGAGCACATGGGCTGGGGCGACATGAACCGGGCCGTCGAGGAGCGCGCCAAGGCCGAGGCAGCAAGTTAGGGGTCGGGGATTAGGGGTTAGAATCAGCTGGTGCTGCTGAATCCTCACTTCTGGCCCTAACTGCTGACTCCTGGAGTATATATGAATGTAATCATCATCGGCGCGGGCATTGCCGGCCTGGCCGCCGCGAACGAACTTGCCAAGGCCGGCCACCAGGTTTCGGTGCTGGAGGCCGCAGGTGTGGCGGGCGGCCTGGCCTCGGGCTTCAAGGACGAACGCTGGGACTGGCCGCTGGAGCGCTTCTACCACCACATCTTTACGACCGATACAGCGATTATCGAGCTGACCAAGGAAATTGGCCACGCCCAGAGTCTCATGTTCCTCAGCCCGGTTTCGGGGCAGTGGTGGAACGGGCGGGCCTACCCGCTGGATGGTGTGCTGCCGATCCTGCGCTTTCCCGGCCTGCCATTCGTCGATCGGGTGCGCTTTGGCATGGTTGGCGCGTACCTCAAGTTCGCCAC
The DNA here is from genome assembly GCA_014381165.1 of Roseiflexaceae bacterium. GTDB lineage: Bacteria > Chloroflexota > Chloroflexia > Chloroflexales > Roseiflexaceae > JACMIM01. The sequence goes on along the minus strand of JACMIM010000483.1, from coordinate 1,900 downwards.
CAACAACTGGCAGGCGCTGGAACAAACTACGGCGGCGCGCTGGACCGAGCGCTGGGCTGGCAAGAATGTCTACCAGACGATCTGGCGGCCCATGCTGGAGGGCAAGTTCGGCCCGTATGTCGATCAGGTCAACATGGCCTGGTTATGGGCGCGCTTGAAAACACGCAGCTTCAAGCTGGGCTACTTCAAGGGCGGCTTCCAAAGCTTTGTCGAGGCGCTGCTGGCCCATGTGCGGCGGCTGGGTGTGCAGGTCACACTTGGCACGCCGGTGCGCGAGCTACAGCCACTCGAAGGCGGGCGCTGGCGGGTGATCGCCGATGGCCTGGTGCCGCTGGAGGCCGATGCTGTGCTTGTCACTGGCGCGCCAGGGCTGCTGGCTAGGCTGGCCCCACAGCTACCGCCGGAGTATTGCGGTAAGCTGCGCGAACTGAAATCCATGGGCGCAGTCGTCATGACGCTGGCGCTCTCCCAACCGCTGACTGGCGGGATCTACTGGATCAACATGCTCAAGCGCGAATTCCCGTTTCTCTCGCTGGTCGAGCACACCAACTTTATTGGGCGCGAGCATTACGGCGGCGATTACCTGGTGTATGCTGGCGACTACCTGGAGCCATCGCACGAGTATTTTCGCCTGAGCGCGGATGAGCTGCTGGAGCGCTTTACTCCAGCGTTGCAGAAGGTCAACCCGCGCTTCGAGCGCGCGTGGGTGCGCCGGGTCTGGGTGCATCGCGAACCGTATGCGCAGCCGATCGTCGAAATCGACCACGCCCGTAATGTGCCGCCGCTGCAGACGCCGCTGCCGGGCCTGTTCTGGGCTAGCATGAGCCAGGTCTACCCATGGGATCGCGGTACCAACTTCGCGGTCGAGATTGGGGCGCGGGCAGCGGGCGAAATTGCTCAAAGCCAAGCCAACGTAACGTAATACATGCATCGCAAGGAACGCAACGGGCGCTGAGAAACATACGAAGTTCAGCGCCCGCTGCATTCTCGGCGGTGGAACAAGGAAGATTGTCATGCCTGGTGTTACATTCGATCGGGCGGCGACATTTTACGATGCGACGCGGGGCTATGCGCCGGGAGTGGCCGAGCGCATTCACGAGGCAGTGCGGGCCTATGTCGGCGCGACAAGCGAGACGCGCTTTCTGGAGATCGGGGTTGGTACTGGGCGGATCGCGCTGCCCTTTATTCAGGCCGACGACGACTACACCGGCGTCGATCTTTCCAACGCCATGCTGGATGTGCTGCGAGCGAAGATTCGCCAAAGCCCTGGCGCGGCCAGCAACCGCTACGCTTTGTATCAGGCCGATGTCATGGCGCTGCCGTTTCCAGCGGCGACTTTCGACGTGGTGCTGGCGGTGCATATCATGCACCTGGTCGACGATCGCCAGCAGACTATTCGTGAGGCACGGCGGGTGCTGAAGCCGGGTGGCGTGTTTATTTCGGCAGCGGATGGCCCGGAGGATCACGAGGACGAGGAGATTCCGGCCCGACAGGTGCGGATGCGTTGGCTCGAGATTTTGGAAGAGATGCAGGTTTCGACCAGCACCGCGCGTAGTGGCTGGATTACCGATGAGATCGTTGTTGGTGATCTCCAGCAGCTTGGCGCGCAGACTGAAGTGGTGCATCTTGCGCCCTACCATCGCACGCCCGTCTCGGCCCGCCAGATGGCCAACCTGATCGAGGCGCGCATGTTCAGTTCGGATTGGGAGACCAGCGAGGCCGACCACGCCGAGGCCACGCGCCGCCTGGAGCAGTGGCTCGCCGCCACCTTCGACGACCCGACCGAGCTGTATGACATGCGCGGCGATTTTATTGCGGTTGCGGGCCGCTGGGGATAAGCGACTGCGGCGACGAAGCAGGCGGATTATGCGGTATGATATACGTGTGTTTGCGCGTTTGT
>JACMIM010000482.1 GCA_014381165.1 Roseiflexaceae bacterium | reverse complement strand
GCTCACGTGCGGCCGCGCCGCTCATCACCACCAGCGCCGCCGCGCCGTCGGTGATGCCGGGAGCGTTGCCGGCGGTTACACTGCCGTCTTTGTCGAAGGCCGGGCGCAGGCCTGCCAGCGCCTTGGCGTCGCTGTCGCGGCGCGGCGGCTCGTCGGCGGAGATCGTAGCGGTCTTGCCGCGTGGGGCCGGGATTTCGACCGAGGTGATCTCCTGATCGAATCGTCCAGCATCCTGGGCTGCGATCGCGCGCTGATGCGACTGGAGCGCGAAGGCATCCTGGGCCTCGCGGCTCACGTCCAGCTTGCGGGCGATCCATTCCGCCGACATGCCCATATGATGGTTTTCGACCGCGCACCACAGCCCATCGTGAACCATAGCGTCGAGAATCTCGCCATTGCCTAGGCGGTAGCCGGCGCGGGCCTGGGGCAGCAGGTAGGGGCCGCGGGTCATGTTTTCCATGCCACCAGCCACGATCACGCGGGCCTCGCCGCTACGAATCAGCGCAGCCGCCAGCATGACCGCCTTCAAGCCGCTGCCACAGACCTTGTTGATCGTCAGCGCGCCGACGCTTTCAGGCAGGCCACCGCGCAGGGCCGCTTGGCGGGCGGGTGCCTGGCCCAGGCCCGCGCTGATCACATTGCCCATGATGCACTCGTCGATCAGCGCGCCATCGATGCCAGCCCGCGCAACTGCGGCCCGCACGGCCTGCGCCCCAAGCTCGGTTGCTGGCATGTCCTTGTACGCGCCCTGGAACTTGCCGATCGGCGTGCGGGCGGCGCTGACAATCACCACATCTTGATCGCGCATTGCCAGCATTCCTTATTCAAAAAAAGGCAAATAAAAAACCGCCGACGCTCGGGCGCGGAGGGGACTCGGGCACACCGGCGTGCGTGTGCTAGCATACCAGATGTTAGCAGTACGATCAACTGCCAAACGCCCGTGAGATGTGGCGTAGCGTTATGCGCTGCCACCACCTCGGCGGGCTAGAAGCCACGCCGATAACATGCGAAACGTGCTGAAGCGCGTTGAACCGCTGCAACGCGCTTCAGCGCGTTTTGGGTGATAATAGCGGGCTTCCAGCCCGCGTACATCGGCGGTGCGCGCAAAACCATACCTCGCACCCATGCTAGTGGAACAAGGCGTACAGCGGGCAAAAAACTCAACAGATCGACCGAGCAACCCAGAAAATGAAATAACAACACGTTCATATGGCTGAACATTGGCCTTTCTCGGGTTCCACGCAGTCTGCAAGGAAGCCACATATTGATGACCTCGCTCGATCCGGTCACGCCGCATAAACCTCCGGTTGCGTCGGCGTCCAGCGTGCTCACCAGCGCGGTGCGTGACATGCTGCCACTCACCGCCACAGTTGGGCTGGTGTTGTACGCGCTTTTCACGATCAGCCATCTGCTGGTGTTGCCTGCGCCGACGAACGGCATTATGGCGATGCTGGCCTTTGTGACCGCAGGAACGTTTCTGCTTGCGCGCGTGTGTGTTGCCAGGCTGCGTGTTCCCGATCGCTGGATTCACCCATTTGCCGCATTGCTGTTTGGGCTTGCCCTGATCAATAGTCTGGCCCACATGGTGTTGCTGCGCGATCTCAAGCAAACTGGGAATGTGGTCTTTTGCATTATTGTGATCGGCGCGCTGTTGCTGTTGCAGTCCTGGTTCGTCGGCGGGCTTGTGGTCAGCGTCGGCAGCTGGGCGCTCGCGCTCACGATCATGCCAGCATCGCCCGATCTCTTACACTATGGGTTCATGGTCACCACGGCGGTCTTGCTCGCGTATGGTATTCATCGCACGCGCACTCGGTCGGTACTGCGATTGCACAAGCTGCGTCAGCGCGATAGCGAGCGACGCGCCGAGCTTGAAGGGCTGCTGCTTACACTCCGTGAGAATGAAGCACTGCTCCAGCAAGCCAAAGACCGCGCCGAAGCTGCCGACCACGCGAAGACGGCATTCATCACCACGATCTCGCATGATCTCAAGACGCCACTGACCTCGATCAGTGGCTTTGCCGATGTGTTGCGCATCATCTTGCGGCCAGCCCCAGATTCAACCGAAGCCGAGGCAATTCAATCGATCAAGCGTGGGACGACCCTGATGCAGGCCCTCATTGCCGACATCACCGACCTCGCGCAGATCGAGGCCAATCAGCTTGTACTAATCGTCAATGCGCTGACCCCGCAATATTTGGTTGAATCGGCGCTTGCAGATCTGCGGCCACAGATCGAAGATAATGGCCTCACACTCAACCTGTGCCTGGCCAACCCGCTGCCGCTGGTGCAGGTCGACCAGCTGCGCCTAACCCAGGTGATGAATAATATTATCGGCAATGCGATCAAGTACACGCCAAGCGGCGGTACGATCACGATCAGTGGCGAATATGATTTGGCCGCCGCTCGAGTTGTGATCGGCGTGCGCGATACTGGAATTGGCATCAGGTCAAATGAACAGCTGCGGGTGTTCGAGCGCTTCTTCCGCGCCAGTTCGGCGCGTGAACAGCGCATCCCTGGCAGTGGGCTGGGTCTTTACATCTCGCGCCGGATCGTCGAGGCCCATGGCGGCACGATCACGCTAGAAAGCGAGCTTGGCCAAGGCACATGCGTATGGCTGGCGCTGCCTGTGATTGAATCCCAGCGCTGAAGCCGCCCTGGCGCTGAAGCGCCGGGCTAGTGGGTTTGCGTGTGTTTATTTTATTTAGGACTTACGCAGTTAGCGGTTCCTGCCTG
>JACMIM010000481.1 GCA_014381165.1 Roseiflexaceae bacterium | reverse complement strand
TCGTCATACTCGGCGCGCACCTGGTCGGCATCAAATGGCTGGCCAATAAACACTTCAAGCTCGAACGGGCCGGCGGCGACACCCATCTGATGGTACGCGCGCGGCGCGGCGGGGCGGGGCGCGGGGCGGCTGCCCCGAATGTGCAGGCCGTACTCGTCGACGGTGATCTCGATCGGCGCGGCGCGCATGCCGGCCAGCTCGACGCGCACCACAAAGGCCTCGTCGGTCTCATATACATCGGTGGCTGGGTGCCAGGCCTCGCGTGGCCGCGCAACCACCGCGACCACGCTGGCCTGCGCCCAGGTATTTTGAAACACGCGCTCGAGCCGCTGCTGAAGCAGTTGCTGGTCGCGCTGGATGGGGCCGCGCCGAAGCAGAATGACGCGCTGCATCGGTTCGCTCCTTGGTAAAAAGGCTAATGTTATCCTCATTATAGCATCACACCACACAATGCTGCCTTGGTATGGGGGTGCGGCGTGTCGTTTTCGCACACCGGGCACACGCCAAGCCCAATAGCCCGGCGCTTCAGCGCCGGGTTGAGCATGTGCGCAAAAACACCTGCCGCTTGCACGCTACATGTTTAGGATAGTGGTATCATGGCCGCATATTCGCGCGCGGGCGCAGAAGTCTGTGGCCCGTTAGGAAGGAGCCTTCCACTCATGCGTTTTCGCCCCCTTGCCGCTGTGCTGATCGCAGCGCTGCTTTCGGCTTGCAACCCTACCCCGGCGGAGAATACGCCCGCCCCCGCCGAGCCAACCAGCGCAGCTGTGCAGCCCACTGCGGCTGATCAGCAGGCCGCAGATGCGACTGCGGCCCCAGCAGATGCCACCAGGCTGCCCGATGCTCCCGCTTCGGCTGTTGCCAGCGCCAGCTTCGAGCAGGCCGACTGTATGTTCGAGGCCCCTGAAGGCCGCGAGGTCGAGTGCGGCTACCTGACCGTGCCCGAGAACCGCGCTACCGGCGGCGACCGCACGATTCGCCTGGCCGTCGGCGTGTTCAAGAGCGCCAGCACCAGCCCCAAGCCCGATCCAATTGTCTACCTGGAGGGTGGCCCTGGCGGCAACGCCCTGGAGAACTGGTCGGAGGCCTTCGAGCGCGTGTTTGGGCCGTTCGCCGAGGAGCGCGATTTCATTATCTTCGACCAGCGCGGCACCGGCTACTCCGAGCCAAAGCTGGCCTGCCAGGAGTCGATCGACCTTGGCTATGAGCTGTTGGACAAACAGGTTCCGCTCGAGGAATCGAACCAGCGCTCGTTCGAGGCGCTCGCCGCCTGCAACAAGCGCCTGGCCGCCGAAGGTGTCGATTTCAGCGCCTATAACAGCCTGGAAAGCGCCGCCGACCTCGACGCGCTGCGCGATGCGCTGGGCTTCGAGCAGTGGAATGTGTATGGCATCTCCTATGGCACCCGCCTGGCGCTGACCGCCATGCGCGAGCACCCCGAAGGCATCCGCAGCGTCGTGCTCGATTCGGTCGTGCCGGTCGAGTCGAATGAGTCGGAGCTGCCCAATGGCGTGGCCACGGTGTTCGAAACCTTTTTCGCAGGCTGCGCCGCCGATAGCGCGTGTAACGAAGCCTACCCCAATCTCGAAGACACCTTCTACACGCTGGTCGACACGCTGAATGCCGAGCCGGTGATGCAGCAGTGGACCGACAGCGACGACGGCAAAACCTATGATGTGCTTTTGACCGGCGATTCCCTGATCGGCGCGCTGTTCTTCTCGCTCTATCAGACAACGGTTATTCCGCTGATGCCACGCGCGATCGCTAGCGCCGCCGAGGGGGCCGACTATGCGTTGCTGACCCAGCTGGCCTACCTGCAAACCTCGCAGAACAAGAGCTTCAGCATTGGTATGTACTATTCAGTGCGCTGCCACGAGGAGGTGGCCTTTGAAACGCCCGAGCAGCTATCTGCCGCCGACGACGAGTTCCCGCAGCTGCGCGGCCTGTTCGACATGGGCACCTACACGCCGGTTTGCGGCGCGTGGAACGCCGGCGCAGCCCCAGCGGTCGAGAATCAGCCAGTCACCAGCGACCTGCCGACGCTGGTGATGTCGGGCGAGTACGACCCCGTAACGCCGCCTGCGGATGCCAAAAAGGTTGCCGATACGCTGGAGCGTAGCTTCTATGTGAACTTCACTGGCTATGGCCACGGCGTAAGTATCGATGGCGATTGCGCCGTCGGCATTACCACCAGCTTCTTCGAAGATCCGAGTGCGCAGCCGGATGTGAGTTGTGTCGACGAATTGGCAGGTCCAGAGTTCGCCGTGCCAGAAGGGCCGATCGCGCTGGTGCCGTTCGAGGATGCGACCATTGGCATGCAGGGCGTCGCGCCAGATGGCTGGGAGCAGAGCAGCCCCGGCACCTGGGTGCGCGGCGCAGGCGATGCCGTGTTGCTTCAGTTCAGCGCGCCCCGCGCCCCCGCCGACATGCTCGACTTCTTTACGGAGCAATTCAAGCTCTCGGCAGCGCCGGAAGCCGCTGGTGAGTATCGCAGCCAGCGTTACACATGGTCGCTCTACACGCTCAATGTCGACAATCAGCCCGGCAACCTGGCACTGGTCGAGGATGGCGGTACCACCCTGGTGGTGCTGGTGGTCGCGCCGCCGATCGACAGCCAGGAGCTGTACGACACGCTATTCATCCCGGCGCTGGACGCGGCCCAACCGCTGTAGCTTCGTTTACGCTGTATGGCGAAAACGTAGAGCATTTCACGTTCTTTTGTAGGCACGGTGCCAAATAAATTGGGCGGTAGCGGCGGGTTTGAACCCCGCCGCTCCGGTGATCGTATCGTCTCGCAACAGGGATTCGCTCAGGGAGTTGTCGCATGCCATTCGTGAATATTGATGGGCAGCAAGTTCATTTCTTAGAAGAAGGACCTGCTGGTGCGCCAAAAGCATTGCTCATCCACGGCTGGTCAAGCTCGTCCTTTACATGGGCACCGATTCTGCCGTCGTTGCGCAAGCGCTACCGCTGCCTAGCTATCGACCTGCCCGGTTATGGTAAATCGCCCGCGCCCGTAGAACCGCCCACGATCGCTGGCTACGCCCACCTGGCTGGGCGGATCATCGAGAAAGTCAGTGACCGGCCCATGCTGGTGCTTGGTCACTCGATGGGTGGTCAGATAACCGCGACCCTAGCGCTGCAAGCGCCGGATCTGCTGGAGCGCATGGTGCTGCTCAACCCGGCGCTGAGCGGCCGCCTTTCGCCCCGCGTGAACATGCTGCTGGCCCCGCATGTGCTGGCCGAGCGCTACCCGTTTTTGGAGTGGCTGATTTACCTGCTAGCCCAGACGCCACTCGACTACACCGATTACCTGCTCAAGCCGAGCAGTTTCGCCGAGCGCGCCCATGTCAATGCCACTGATTACGCACGCATTCGCGCGGACGCGCGGCGACGCGGCCAGGGCAGAATTCGCGCCCTGTGCTTTGGTGCGATGATCGAGGGCGACCTACGGGGCAAGCTCCGCCGTATCGAAACGCCGGCCCTGGTCGTCTGGGGTGCGGAGGATAACATCGTGCCGCTGCGCGACGCTGGCGCAGTGGCCGACGAGTGGCCGCGCGCCGATCTGCGGATCATCCCCAACGCTGGTCACTGGCCGCAGTTCGAGCAGCCCGGTGTTACGCTGAGGCATATCGCGCACTACCTTGGCCTGCCGCCGGATCTCGACGCCGCCGCCGACCCGTATCAGGAAATGCCTGATATTCAGGTGACTGCCCAGTTTCTTAACAACTGCGAGCTTGGCAGCATGCTGAACGAGGCCCAGCGCCTGCGTTTAGCCTCGATCGTCCATGTCGACCGCTACAGCCCCGGCGAGGTGGTGGCCCGCGCCGATACCAGCGGCGACGAACTGTACATGGTGCGCGACGGCATGCTGGAAGTCTGGCTGCCCGCACGCGCCGATGTGGGCCAGGGCACGCCCGCAACTTGCCTGGCGACCATGCAGCGCGGCCAGGTAGTTGGCGAGTTGGCCCTGCTCGACAATGCGCCCCGCTCCGCCAATCTGCTGGCTGGCCCCGAGGGTGCGACCGTGCTGACGCTCACGCGCGCGGCGCTGGAAACACTCGCCGGCGACGACCCGCAGATGGGCATGCTGATGATGCAAAACCTGGCCGTCTCGCTGGGCCGGCGGCTGCGTAACCAGAACTGGCGCGCCGCCCGCGCTGAAGACCCGGCGCTGAAGCGCCGGGCTAATTAGTGGTGCCGCCACCGTGGTGCAGCGCGTTCACCAGTCGTGCTGCCACCGTGGTGCAGCAGCGTTCACTAGATGGCCCCCAGCCAAGCCCAATACCCCGGCGCTGAAGCGCCGGGGTACGCACCCCCCTATGACGCGCTACTACTTTTGATGTATTTTTCGCTGCCCCCCTTGACAACTCCTTCGAACCGTCGTACCCTGTTGATTAGTTAGATGTACTAACTAATTAAACGGCAACCATGCAACCATTCACAGCCAATGCACACCGGCTCTTACAGCTGTTCCATGCCATGCGCGAGGTCAAACCAGGCAGCGCAATTCAACGCCTGCAAGCACTTCATCTGTCGATGTCGCACACACGGCTGATGCATGTGTTGGCCCCCGATCATTCGCTGCCAATGAAGGACTTGGCCGATGCGCTTGGCCTCACCCCGCCCTCGGTGACGGCACTAACCAGGCGGCTGGTGCAAAACAATATGGTGCAGCGCGAGGCCGATGCCAGTGACAGCCGGGTTGTCCTGCTTTCGTTGACCGACGAGGGCCGCGCCCTGCTGCGCGACGTGTATCAGCAGCACTTGGCCGACATGGAGCGGCTGCTGCACGGCTTGACCAGCGAGGAGCAGGAGCAATTTCTTGGCCTGATGGAGCGCGCGGTTTCTGCGTTGCGCGAGAGTACGACGGATGTATAACTAGCTCGCTGATGGCTGCCAGTTACTCAATAGGAGAACCTTATGCAAGCACAACCAACCATACGTCCGTCGCCTTCCCGGCCTGGCCGGCCAGCGCCCGACCCAGCGGCGCGCGGCGCACTTGGCCGGGCGCTTGGCTACCTGCGGCTGCAACGTGGCCCGGCTAGCATCGCCCTCGCGGCTCTGCTGGTGGCCACGCTGGCCCAACTCGCGGTGCCCTGGCTGGTTCAGAACATGGTCGATGCGGTCACGCAGGGTGCGACTGCGCGCAGCATCCTGACCGAAGTGCCCGTCCCGCTCCAGGCCGCCGCCGCCGAGCGCGCCGGCACCACCGTAGAGCAGCTTCAGCAGAACCTCGCCGGTGCTGAATCGGCGCTGATCATGGCGGCCTTTATTATCGTCGGCTTTGCCGTGCTGCGCGGTGTGTTCTCGTTTCTGCAAGCCTACATGACCGAGAAGACCTCGCAGGGTATTGCCTTCGACCTGCGCAATGGCATCTTCGAGAAAGTCCAGCGGCTCTCGTTCAGCTACTACGATCAGAATCAGACTGGCCAGCTGATGATTCGCGCCACCGACGATGTCGAAAAGGTGCGCCAGTTCATGTCGCAGGGCCTGCTATTGACGGTGCAGTCGGTGCTGCTGCTGGTGGGCACACTGATTATTCTATTCGTCTCGAACTGGCAACTGGCCCTGTGGGTGTTGCCGCTGATACCGATCGCGGTGGTGCTATTCGGCGTGTTCGGCGCGATCTCCGGCCCGCTGTTTGGCGAGGTGCAGAAGCGCCTTTCCCGCCTGAACACGATTCTGCAAGAGAACCTGGCCGGACTCAAGGTGGTACGCTCGTTCACGCGCGAGCCGTTTGAGACGGATAAGTTCGACGCGGCGGCGGGCAGCCTGATGGAGCAGCAGCTCAAAGTCAGCCGGGCTTTCTCGTTGCTATTTCCATTTATTTTTCTGCTGGCCCAGATCGGCCAGGCAGTCATTCTGTACTTCGGTGGCGCGCAAATCCTGAATGGCACGCTCGACCTTGGCCAGTACCAGCAGTTCAGCCTGTACCTGGTGTACCTGTTCTTCCCGCTCGGTCAGTTGGGCATGATCGTCTCGCTGATGGCGCAGGCCAACACCTCGGCGGCCCGCATCTTCGAGATTCTGGATGCCAAGAGCGAGATCACCAACAAGCCAAACGCCGCCGAATTGCCCACGATTTCGGGGCGCGTTGAGTTTCGCGCTGTGACCTTCCGCTACATCGGCAACAAGGAGCCGGTGCTGAAAGAGGTTGGCTTTGTGGCCGAACCGGGCCAGACCGTGGCGCTATTGGGCGCGACCGGCAGCGGCAAGACTTCGATTATCAACCTGATCCCACGCTTCTACGATGTGGCCGAGGGTGCGGTGTTGATCGACGGCCACGACGTGCGCGATGTGACGATCGACAGCCTGCGTTCGCAGATCGGCATTGTGCTGCAAGAAACCAATCTGTTTTCTGGCAGCATTCGCGATAATATCGCCTTTGGGCGGTCGGACGCCAGCCAGGCCGAGGTCGAGGCTGCCGCCAAGGCTGCTTCAGCCCATGAGTTCATTACCTCCTTTCCGCAGGGCTACGAGACGCCGGTCGGCGAGCGCGGCGCGACGCTTTCGGGTGGTCAGAAGCAGCGCATCGCGATCGCCCGTGCGCTGCTGCTCGACCCGCGCCTGCTGATTCTGGACGATTCGACTTCCAGTGTCGACCTTACCACGGAGGCGCACATTCAGCGCGCGTTGGACAACCTGATGCGCGGGCGCACCAGCTTTGTGATCGCCCAGCGCATCAGTACGGTGCTCAGCGCCGACCAGATTCTGGTGCTGGAACGCGGCGAGGTGGTGGCGCGCGGCACCCACGCCGAGCTGATGGAAGATAGCCCAATCTACGCCGAAATCTACGCATCGCAGCTGGTGGGCGATGCGGAAGTTACCGCCGATGTGATGACGAGGTGACGAGGTGACGAGGTGACCAGGTGACAAGATGACAAGATGACAAGATGACAAGATGACAAGATGACAAGATGACAAGATGACAAGATGACAAGATGACAAGATGACGAGATGACGAGATGACGATATGACGAGACGCTCCCCTAGCCCCTAGCCCCTAGCCCCTAATTCCACTATTGTAATACATACGAATCGCTTTCAAAATGCAACACATGTGCTGCAGGGCTTACGCATCTAAATCTGTAATAATACGCACCTCTTGGTTCTACAAGGAGGTGCGTATGGAGGAGCATCCGCTCATCACGCTGCGTCGTGCGTTTGGCAGCGTTGCGGATCCACGAGTCGCGCGTACCCGTGAACACGAATTGCTCGACGTCTTCACCATTGCTATCTGTGCGGTAATTTGCGGTGCCGATAGTTGGACGGATATGGAGCTGTTTGGGAATGCGAAACGGGCGTGGTTGGGGCGTTTTCTCCTGCTTCCCAACGGCATTCCGTCGCACGATACCTTTAGCCGTGTGTTTGCGCGGATTGACCCGGCGCAGTTTCAGGCGTGTTTTCTCGCCTGGGTACAAACCCTGGTTGCCCGCAGCGATGGGCAGGTTGTTGCCGTTGATGGCAAAACCCTGCGGCATTCGGGCGATACCACCGGCGGGCACGCGCCAATCCATATGGTGAGCGCGTGGGCCACCGACAATCACGTCGTCCTCGGGCAGCTGAAAGTGAATGCGAAATCCAATGAAATTACCGCCGTTCCGGCGTTGTTACGCCTGCTCGACCTGACTGATTGCATCGTGACGGTGGATGCCTTGAACTGCCAAACCGCGACCGCCAGCCAGATAGTTGCCCAAGATGCCGACTATGTGTTGGCCCTTAAAGGTAATCACCCCCGCTTGTATGCCGAAGTCGTTACCACCTTTACCGATGCCCGGGCGACCCACTTTCGTGACGTTGCGCACGGCACAACCATCCAGACTGAGAAGGGGCACGGGCGGATTGAAACGCGCCAAGCATGGTTGATAACTGATCCTGCGTATCTCCAGTATCTGGATAGTCGTGGCGTGTGGCCGCAGCTTCGCGCGATTGGTATGGTCGAGGCAGAACGGCAGATTGGTACAACGCTGAGTCGCGCAACCCGCTATTATCTGGTAAGTTTTACTGATGTTGCCCAGTTTGCCCACGCGGTGCGGGCGCACTGGGGGATCGAAAATCAGTTGCACTGGACGTTGGACGTGGCCTTTGCCGAAGACGCAAGCCGGGTTCGTGCCGACCACAGTGCAGAAAATTTCGCGGTGCTGCGTCACATTGCGCTCAACTTGCTCAAGCAGCACCCCGCCAAGCTCAGCATCAAATCGAAGCGGCACAAGGCGGGTTGGGATGACACGTTTCTCTACACCGTGCTGGTGAATTAGATGCGTAAGCCCTGCCGGATCGCCTCATCCCGCTTGCGACCTGGCGGGCGCGCGCGCTGGGCCTGCTGGTGGTGGCGCTTCGCGCACCGGTTTGCTGGTGGCCCCCGCGCGGCCTTGACCTGGCGAGGTGGCTGAGGCCGTCCGCACCGCGCCCACCGAGTTCCTTCACCGGCTCGGCTTGCTGTTGCACTTCCATCACGGGGGTGAAGGCGCGCTGTTTCGTCACCACGGCCCAGGCGCTCCCAGCAGCTTGCGCGCCGCGGCGCAGCGCGCCACTTTCATGGGCTTGCCCGCATCACGCAGGCGCTGGTAAAACACCCGAATGGTCGGATTGTGGCGGGCCGCACTCAAGGTTGCCAGATACGCCACATGGCGCAGCCGGGCGTTTCCCCCATGCCCAATCGTGGCACGCCCACGCACGCTGGTGCCGGAGCGATAGTCGAGCGGAACCAACCCCGCATAGGAGCCTGCCGCTGCGGCACTACGACACAGACTGAAATTGATTGTCAGCACCAGCAGCCAGGCGGCACTCAGCATCCCGATGCCAGGTATCGTCTGGAGCAGGCGGGCCGATTCGGCCCAGTCCCCATCCGCAAGTACCTGCGTCAGTTCGTCCTCCAGCGTGCGAATCCGGCCATCCAAATCGGTAATCGTGTCATCGAGCTGGGTCAGCACCGATGCGACCACCACCGGCCACTGGAGCAGCGCGTGACGGTGATTGCGGGCTTGCTGGCGCATGGCCAGCAGCGCAGCGCGCGCGACCAGCCGCTGGCGCAGCTCGTGGTAGACCGCCGGCGGGGGTGTCCAGCAGGTCGGCTGACGCTCGGCGGCAAACTGGGTGAGCAGCACCGCATCAAGGTCGTCGGTCTTGCTGCGACGCGACACGGATTTGGCGTAGTTGTGAGCGTGGGCCGGATTGACCACACTGATGTGGTAGCCAGCCGCATGGAGGGTGACGGCCAACGCGATCCAGTAGGAGCCGGTGGCTTCCATCACCACGAGGGTCTCCGGTGGGGCAACGGTCGTCGCCTGGAGCTGAGTCTGCAAGGCGGCAAAGCCTTCGGGGGTCTGGGAGAGGGTGATCGGGCGGGCTCGTGGCGTAGTACGCTCCGTGGCCCAGCTGGCGGTAAAGGTCTCGCCAGCGATATCAATGCCCACAAACAAGCGATAGCTGGTTCCGGTATCCATACGTCTCCTCGCCTTCACGCAACGGTGGTGTGTTCCGCGACCCAGTCGGCGACCAGCGTCTTGCCTCGTGATGCGTGGTCGATGCCACATGATATGGTTCTGACTGCGGGACGCCCAGGATGGTGGGGGCACTATCTAACCGACGCGGTCGGAGCCGCCAGGCGGGTTTTCGTCCTCACCAACATCCTTGGGGCGGATAGGGTCATTATACGAGGCGGGTTTCTCGCTGGCTTCAGCCAGAACATCGATTTCGCTGCCGTCCGTGCTTGGAGCGTGCAACGTTGCTGATGCTTGGCCACGCTGAATCTTTTCCGCAATGGCATCACGTATAAAGGTGTGCATAGAAGCGTTTGCTTGTGCCGCCGCAATTTTGAGTGCCTGATGTTCAGAGTTAGGCAAATCAAGTAAAAACTTCTTGCTCATGTGTTCACCTTGTGCTATACTTATAAATATAATAAAAGTAATTATACTATATACGAACATGTACCGCAAAACCTTTCTGTATCGTCTGTATCCATCAAAGCCGCAAGCACGCCTGCTCGACAGCACCTTGGAAACGTGCCGCCACTGGTATAACCAGTGTCTTGCCGAGCGCAAGAACGCCTATGCGCAGGAACAGCGCACGGTTGGCAAATATGACCAACTTGCCAAGGTGAAAGACGTAAAGGCCACGAATCCCTATGCAAAGAACGTGCATAGCCAGGTACTCCAAACGGTTGTTCAAGATTTGGATAAGGCCTTTGCTGCGTTCTTTCGGCGGGTGAAAGCAGGCGAAAAGGCGGGGGTATCCACGCTTTCGAGGCCGCAACCGTTGGCGCTCGTTCGGTTTCAAAGAGTTGGGGAACGGCTTCAAGGTGGATGGGCAGCGCTTAAAGCTATCAGGTATTGGACGTGTGGCGATTCGCTGGCACCGTCCAGTTCAAGGTCAGATCAAAACGCTGCGTATCAGCAAGAAGGCGGGCAAATGGTACGCCGCTTTTTCGTGTGTAGTAGACGCGCAACCATTGCCACAAACAGGCGCGGTGATTGGTTTGGATGTTGGATTAACGGCGCTCGTTACTACGTCTACGGGTGAGAAGGTTGAAAACCCGCAGTGGTATCGCAACGCACAAACGGCGTTACGGGTGGCCCAGCGGCGGGTTGCCCGCCGGGTGAAGGGGAGTGCAAGACGCCGTAAAGCCATTCGTATCTTGCAGCACACGCACGAACACATTGCAAACCAGCGCAAAGACTATCTGAACAAGCTCGTTCACCACTTTATCAGCCGGTATGATGTGATCGCGGTTGAGGATTTACGTAGTGCGCGCATGGTACACGGCAATCTCGCAAAAAGTATTTTGGATGCGGGATGGAACTATTTTGTGTTGCAGCTGACGCACAAGGCTGAGAGCGCCGGTCGGAAGCTCGTACAAGTAGACCCGCGTTACACCTCAAAGACGTGTAGCCAGTGTGAACAACGCTTTGAAACACTCACCCTGAAGGATAGATGGGTGCGTTGCGATTGTGGGCTGTCACTCGACCGCGATCACAACGCAGCGATTAACATTCTAAAACGGGCGGGATACGTCCGTCGTGAGCCAAGTTCCTCGATAGAGGGATTTTCACGAGAAGCCGTGGGGCTTTAGCCCCTGCGGAGTAGTGCGACACGATGTC
>JACMIM010000059.1 GCA_014381165.1 Roseiflexaceae bacterium | reverse complement strand
GGACATCAAAACACCGCAGTGGGGGCGGGCGAACCCGTGGTTCGCCCCTCCGCCGCGCACCCACCGCCTTAGGGGCTAACCTCGTTTTCGCCCGCAGCTAGAAACTAGAAAATAAGTGAGCGCGGCACCGCATGTACATCGGTCACGCCCGCCAGTGCCAGTGCCAGCGCCAGTTCAGCTCGCAGCAGTTCCAGCGTGGCCCGCACGCCCTCTGCGCCACCTACGGCCAGCCCCCACAAGACAGGCCGACCCACCAACACCGCTCGCGCACCTAGCGCCAGCGCCTTCAACACATCGGTGCCGCGCCGCACACCGCCGTCCAACAGCAACTCAGCCCGCCCGTCCACCACCTCGGCGATACGCGGCAGTATGGTGATCGGCGCTGGCACGGTATCGAGCTGCCGCCCACCATGATTCGAGACGATCAGTCCCGCCACGCCGTGCTCGACTGCCAGGCCTGCGTCTTCGGGGTGCAACACGCCCTTCAGCACCAGCGGCAGCGGCGAGAGCGAGCGCAGCCAGGCCAAATCGCCCCAGCTGAACGAGGGTTCCCACAGCGATGCCACATAGGCGTTCAGCGCCGAGCCGCTGCTGTGTTCGGGCACGGCATCGGCAAAATTGGCGAAGGTCAGGCCATCGGGCAGGTGAAAGCGGTTGCGCACATCGCGCTCGCGCCGCCCGACGAGCGGCGTGTCGACGGTGACACACAGCGCGCGATAGCCTGCGGCGGCGGCGCGCTGCACCAGATCGCGCGTGCGCTCGCGGTCGCGGTAGACATATAACTGAAACCACTTCGGCGCGTCCACCTCCGCCGCGATCTGCTCAAGCGTAACGTTCGATGCGGTGCTAGCGACCAGCAGCGTGCCCGCCGACGCCGCGCCCCGCGCAGTGGCCAGCTCACCCTCGGCGTGGTATAGGCCGTGAAAGGCCATTGGCGCGACCAGCACCGGTAGCGAGACCGGCGTGCCCAGCACAGTAGTTGCCAAGTTGCGCTTGGTTACATTCACCAGCACGCGCGGCAGCAACTGAATGCGCTGAAAAGCCGCCCGATTCTCGCGCAACGTCCACTCGTCCTCGGCCCCGCCGGCCAGGTAGTCATAGGCCATCTGGCTCAACTTCGCCCGTGCCAATGGCTCCAGGTCATCCAGACAGACCACGTTGTCCATACAGATCCTTCTCTACTGCTGTATCTAGCATTGGCGGCACGCAGCACACTGACAGAAACAGGCGGCGAAATCAGGGCAGCGAAGGCGTCGGCACACTTTATGCATGCGTAACTACCCAGAGCAATCCAACAACGTCGCGCAAGCGCTTCACCACGGAGAACAGCCATGATAGATCGAGAACGAATCATCCGCGAGGAGAGTGCCGAGACTCCTGAGCGCGTTATTCATGAGGAAGTGGTCGCAACGCCGGTTCGCACCACAGTTGCGAGTGTTGAACACAGCACCACCCGTATTCCCGGCGACCGCGAGCGGCGGCTAGCTTCGCTGCGGCGCAACCAGCGCATTATCTACTTCATTGCGACCGCGATCGCAGTTCTGATCCTGCTACGCTTCACCCTGTTGGCGCTTGGCGCTAATGCCGAGAATGCCTTTGCCAACTTGGTGTATGGTTTGAGCGGCCTCTTTGTTGCGCCGTTCACCACATTGTTCGGCCAGCCGACTTTCGGCAACAGTGTGTTTGAGATATCCAGCCTCATAGCAATTGCGGTCTACTATCTATTAGCCTGGGGTATCATCAAGATTGTTACGCTTACCACCGCCCCGCCGGATGCGACCGGACGTAGCTACGAATAGCGAACGATGTTCTTTATGTACGCACGAGGGTTGGAGAGGCGCGGCCTGCGAAAACATGAAGGCGCGAAGATATATAATCTTCGCGCTCTTCGCGTTCTTCGCGGTAAAAAACCCCCAGCCTAATCGAGCCGCTCGAACACGCCCGCCGCGCCCATGCCGCCGCCGACACACATGGTCACCAGGCCGTAGCGGCCATTGCGCCGCTTCAGCTCGCCCAGAATCTGCACGGTCAGCTTGGCCCCGGAGCAGCCCAGTGGGTGGCCCAGCGCGATCGCACCACCATTGACATTCAGCTTTTCCTCGTCGATCTCCAGGTGCCGCATGACTGCCAGCGCCTGAGCCGCAAAGGCTTCGTTCAACTCGAATAAGTCGATATCTTCGATGGTCAGCCCAGCCAGCTTGAGCGCCTTTGGCACCGCCGCGATCGGCCCGATGCCCATGATTTCCGGTGGCACGCCGCCGACCGCAAACGAGATAAAGCGCGCCAGTGGCTTCAATCCCAATGCCTCGGCCTTCTCGCGCGACATCATGAGCACGGCTGCTGCGCCGTCGTTGGTCTGCGAGGCATTGCCAGCCGTAACCGAGCCGCCCGCCGCGAACACCGGCTTGAGCTTGCCCAACGCGGTCAGGCTGGTCTCGCGGCGCGGCCCTTCGTCGGTGGCGAACGTGAATTGCTCGCGCCGCCGTTCGCCGCCCTCGAACCAGACGCGCTCGACCTCGATCGGTACGATTTCATCCTTGAATAGGCCCGCGTCGATCGCCGCCGCCGCACGCTGGTGCGAGCGCAGCGCAAAGGCGTCCTGATCCTCGCGCGAGACACCATATTTAGTGGCCACATTCTCGGCGGTCAGGCCCATTCCCAGGTACACGTCCGGCGTAATTTCGGCCAGTGTTGGGTTGGGCGCGTAGTGAAAGCCCGACATGGGTACCAGGCTCATGCTTTCGGCACCACCGGCGATCAGCACATCGGCCTGGCCAGTCATGATTTGGTTAGCGGCCAGCGCGATCGTCTGGAGACCCGAGGCACAAAAGCGGTTGACCGTCTGCCCTGGCACATCAGTCGGCAGGCCAGCCCGCAACGCGGCCACCCGGCCCATGTTCAAGCCCTGCTCGGCCTCGGGCATCGCGCAGCCGAGAATAACGTCCTCGATCTCTTTCGGATCAAGCCCTGGTGCCCGCGCAACGACCTCGCGGATCGCCGCAGCCGCCAAATCCGCCGTATGTACCTCGCGCAGCGCGCCCCGGTTGGCCTTGCCCACCGCTGTACGCGCCGCCGCGACAATTACTGCTTCTTTCATGTATATGCTCCCTTACTTATCGTGTCATCTGGTCATCCTGCCGGGCGAAGCCGGGCGAAGCATCTGCGAGTAGTACAAGTTCAAGCGCGATCTCCAGCCATGGTGGCGTATCAGGGCCGTTGTGATCAAGGTGGGCAGATGCTTCGCCCCTACTGGGTTGTCGCCGTCATCTTGTCATCTTGTCATCTTGTCATCTTGTCAT
>JACMIM010000480.1 GCA_014381165.1 Roseiflexaceae bacterium | reverse complement strand
TATGCTCCCTTACTTATCGTGTCATCTGGTCATCCTGCCGGGCGAAGCCGGGCGAAGCATCTGCGAGTAGTACAAGTTCAAGCGCGATCTCCAGCCATAGTGGCGTATCAGGGCCGTTGCGATCAAGGTGGGCAGATGCTTCGCCCCTACTGGGTTGTCGCCGTCATCTTGTCATCTTGTCATCTTGTCATCTTGTCAATTCCGCACCGGCTTGCCGCCCTGCAACATGCCCATAATCCGCTCCTGGGTCTTTGGCTCGCTTGTCAGCTGCATGAACTGCTCGACCTCTAGATCGAGAATATACTGCTCAGTTACCCACTGCGGGCTGGTCAGGTCGGCCCCGGCCAGCACATACGCCAGCGTCTTGGCCAGCTTTTGGTCGTAGGGGCTGATGTAGCGGCCAACCACCATTTGGTGCAGGCTGCTGCTGGCGGCGGCGATCGCCCGGCGGCCCAGCGCGTAGATCGGCTCGCCCTGGCGTGGCGGCGGCGTGTAACCCTCCGCCACTAGCTTCAACACCTCCTGCTTGGCCGTGCCGATCAGGTGCTCTTTGTTCATCACGATTGTGTCGTGCTCGTCCAGAAAGCCCAGCGCACGGGCCTGCTCCGCGCTTTCTGAAACCTTGGCCAGCGCAATCGTTTCAAAGACCTGCTGGAACAGCGGCAGTGGGTCGATCTTCTCGCTGGCCTGCATAGCTGGCGTGATCACCCGGCGAAGCAGCTCCTTGCAGCCGCCCGCAGCGGGAATCAGGCCCACGCCCAGCTCGACTTGGCCGATATATGTTTCCGCCGAGGCCACCCGGCGCGCGCCAGCCATCGCCACCTCAGCGCCGCCGCCGAGCGTGCGCCCGTATGGCGCGATCACCACCGGCTTTGGCGAAAGCCGCAGGGCCTGCATCAGCTGTTGGTTGGCGGCCACCGCCTGCTTGAGCATGTCGAGTTGGCCGGTCATGGCGCTCATGCCAACCATGGCGATATTCGCGCCAACACAGAAGTTCTCGCTTTGGTTGCCGACTACCATTCCCACATACTGCGGCTGCTTGAGCAGTTCCAGCGCCTTGAAGCCCAGTTCTGTGATCAGTGGGTCGAGCGCGTTCATCTTCGAGCGGAACTCCAGGCACAGCACGCCCTCGCCAAGGTCGAGAATGCTTGCGCTCTCGTTTTTGGCCAGCTCGCGTCCCTGCGCCCGCAGATCATCCAGAACGATCACGCCTGCGCGCTCGATCAGTGGCGCGTACTCGCCGCTGGCCGGGTTGTACACGCCGGTCACGCGGCCGCTTTCGTGCTGGTAGAACGATTCGACGCCCTGATCCAGCATCTGCGCGACCCACGGCGCGACCGCGATATCCAGCTTGCGCATGGTCTCGACAGTTGTTCGCACGCCCAGCGCGTCCCATGTCTCAAAGGGGCCGAGCTTCGGGCTGAAGCCCCAGCGGATGGCATTGTCGATATCGGCGATGCTGTCGCTGATCTCAGGGATGCGCCGCGCGGTGTAGGCCAACGTGCGCAGCGTGGTGTCGCGAATGAATTGGCCCGCCCGGTCGCCCTGTGCATTGGCCATCAGAAAGCGCAGCCGCTCGGCCAGATCCTCGATCTTGCGAGCCTTGCCCACTATGTCGAAGCGTACCTTGGACGGCGGCTGGTACTCAAGGGTACGCAGGTTCAGCGGCCAGAACTCCTTGCCGCCTTCACCACGATGCTCCTTGTAGAAGCCGCCGCCGGTCTTGTTGCCGAGCATCTTCTTGGCCGCCATCTGCTTGAACAGCTCTGGCACCTGAAAAATCTCGCGCTCCTCGTCTTCGGGCGCGCCCTCGTACAGGTTGGTATTGACGTGGTTCGAGACATCTAGTCCAACCAGGTCGACTAGGCGAAAGGTGGCGGTCTTGGGGTTGCCGATCAGCTCGCCGGTCAAGTTATCGACTTCCTCGACCGAGTAGCCGTGGTCGAGCGCGTA
>JACMIM010000479.1 GCA_014381165.1 Roseiflexaceae bacterium | reverse complement strand
GCCGACGCCCGAGCCGACGCCCGAGCCGCCAAGGCTGGAGCCTGAGCCGCCGCTGGAGAATCCGCCGTTGTATGACGCGCCGCTGCTGGGCGCACCGACCGGCACGCCCGAGCAGGCCGCCCGTTGGTTGTACGCCCTGGCCGGGCGCACCTATGATGACGCGGGCATTGTGACGATTGTGAACGCATATGTCGCTCACGGCGACGCGGTGGGGCTGGACTGGTTTCTGGCGCTGGCGCAAAACTTTCACGAGACCGACCACCTGCGCTCGTGGTGGGCGCAGCGCCCGCGCCGCAACCCGGCTGGCATCGGCGTGACTGGCGCAACCAGCATCGTTCAACCTAGCTATGGTGCGTGGGTTTGGAAGGAAGAAACGCAGCTCTGGCACGAGGGCGTCAGCTTCGAGCGCTGGGAGCCGGATGCGGTCAAGGCCCACCTTGGGCGGCTGCTGGCCTACGCGCTGGCCGAGCCGCAGACGGCCGCGCAGCGCGAGATGATCGACTACGCGCTAGCCTTCCGCTCACTTTCTCGCCACCGTGGCGCGGCCCAGACTATCACAGGGCTGAATGGCAAATGGGCAGTTCCCGGCAGCACCTACGGCCAGCGTATCATCATGCTGCGTGACCAGATGCGCCAGATGTAGGGTTCCGCCCTGCGACCGATGCCGCGTCGGGCAGGCAGTGATACACTGCGAAGCTAAAGCTACATACCGAACAACACCGACAGCGAGCCAGTACGCGCATGGCCGGATAGCCAGCGAGCCGGGGCAGGTGGAAGCCCGGCCAGAACGCCCGCGCCGAACCCATCGCTTGAGTTGCAACCGTTAGCACCCTGCAATCAGATTCGCGGGGCGACAAGGTTCGCCGGCCTGCCCGCCGTTACCAGGGCACGTCTTCGCCCGTCTTGTGCGGTCGGCGGCGGCAGAGTGGGTTGCAAGGCCCTCAAGCAAGGTGGTACCGCGGAATCTTCCGCCCTTGAGCATGATGCTCAAGGGCGTTTTTGTTGTCGAGGAGAACACCAATGCGCGTTTCAAGACTATTCGGGCGCACACTACGCGCGGCACCGGCCGAGGCCGAGCACGCTGGCCATCAGCTTGTTCTGCGCGCTGGGTTGGCCCGCCAGATTCAGGCTGGCAGCTTCGCGCTGCTGCCGTTGGGCATGGCCGCTCTGCGCCGTATCGAGGCGATTATGCACGAGGAATTGGCGGCGATTGATGGCCAGGAGTTCCGCACACCGATCGTACAGGCCGCCACGAGCTGGCAGCGCAGCGGGCGCTATGCGGACTACGGCCCGCTGATGTTGCGCGCCGAGGATCGCTCAGGCCGCGCACTGGTCATCGCGCCCACCCACGAGGAAGCGGTGGCCGAACTGGCAGCGCACGAGATCACATCGTACCGTCAGCTGCCGCAGATCATCTACCAAATTCACACCAAATACCGCGATGAAGGCCGCGCCAAGGGTGGCCTAATGCGCTTGCGCGAATTTACAATGCTTGATGCTTACAGCTTGGGTGCCGATACCGCAAGCCTCGACCAGGCCTATGAGGCATTGGCTGGGGCGTTCACGCGCATCTTTGCGCGCTGCGGCTTGGACGTCGTGGCCGTCGAAGCCAGCGCCGGCGAGATGGGCGGCGGCGAGCCACGCGAATACATGGCGCTTTCGGCCAGCGGCGAGGACACGTTGGTACTGTGCGACGCCTGCGGCTATGCAGCCAATAGCGAGGTGGCCGAGCGAACGGCAAGCGATGGCTGCGTGCGCTGCAATGCCCCGCTGCGGCTAGCGCGCGGTGTGGAGATCGGCCACATTTTCAAGCTTGGCACGCGCTTCAGCCAGGCGCTTGGCGCGAACTACCTGGGCGTCGACGGCGCTGAACACCCGATTGTGATGGGCTCGTATGGCATTGGCTTGGAACGGATGCTTCAGATTATTGTCGAGCAGCACGCCGATGCGCAGGGGATCGCATGGCCGCAGGCGGTCGCGCCGCTGGATGTGCAACTGCTGCGGCTTGGCCAGGGCGAAGATGTGCGCGCCGCCGCCGAGGCGGCCTACGCCGATCTATGCAGCGCCGGGTTGCGCGTGCTCTACGACGACCGCGAGGAAACGGCGGGCGTGAAGTTCAACGACGCCGACCTGCTGGGCCTGCCGCTGCGCGTGGTGATCAGCGAGCGGCTGCTCAAGCTGGGCCAGGTCGAATTGAAACGGCGCGGCGGCGCGGCGCACACGGTAGCGCGAGAGCAACTGGTCGCGGCGGCGCTACAGCCAACCTAGCATAGCACAGCTCATTACGAATTCAGATAAAGATTAGAATCTGTTGTTGTTTGTTCTGCCTCCGCCAGAACAAACAACAACAGAGTATACAGTTTTCACTTGCGCTTGCGCCGGTTGGCCTTGCGCGAGGCCGCCTCTTGCTTGCGCTTGTGCTTCTTTTTACGCGCCTGCTCACCGGGCTTTGCGCGCGGCGTGGTGCCAGCACTGATTGTGGGAATCTGGCCGTCGACTGGCTGAACACCTTGCAGAAAGGGAAACATCTCGGCGTGGCGCTCGATGCGGCGCTGCTCGGTCTCGGCCACAAGCGCATCCTCTAGATCAGGTGTGAGACCAAAGGCTTCCTGAACGTCGCCCCAGCCGCCCATGATCGATAGGTCGATCTGGTCGGCTTCAAAGGCCCGCCGGATCGCGGGTAGCGCCTCGACCGCCTTGAGATCAGCCAAATCGCTGATCATGAAGGCCCGCAGCTCCGGGCCGCTCGATGAATCTTCAATCAGCTCCAACAGCGTGGCCACCGCCTCCTCGCGCAAATCGGCGTGCTGCTCGACCAGCTTGACCAGTGCATCTCCAGCCGTAGCATGGCCATACTGCCAGCGGGTGCGGTCGCGCAGGTAGGCCCGCAGCGGCTCGAAGACCAGCGGGCCAGCATTGCCGAACAGGTCGGGCAGCAGCGTGTCGTACCAATCGTCCTCGATATCGAGCAGCGGCACCAGGCCGACAGCGACCGACGAGCTATCCAGGGTTTTCAACAGCTGGAGCGCGTGCAGCGGCCCCCAGACCTCGTTCGCCTCCATGTCGTCGTGGTAGAGCGCCTGGTCGCGGGCCATGCGCGCCAGTTCGGCCACATGCTCCTGGCCAATGCCCAGCGCGGCACGGCGCTGCTCGGCCTCGTCCTCACGCGGGTCGCCCAGGTGCAGCAGGCCCTCGACTGGCGCAGTGTACGGCACGTCGTTCTGCACCAGCGCAGCCGCAACATGCGCTGGCACCGCCTGGTGGATGGCGCTGGTTGTTGGCTGTGCGGCAGGTACGCGTTGCGTGTCGGTCATCGCACGTTCCTTTCATCGCGATTCCCGGCGCTGAAGCGCCGGGCTATTGGGATTCCGCTGTGCAGTTGTAGCGTACCACGTTGACACCAGCGCACCCTTAGCGCGTGGTCAGCGGCAGGAACACCTTGCGATCAGTCGGCGAGCCGCCTGGCGTGAAGCCATTTCCACCAAAGCCTTGGCCGGTCGTGGCCACCAGCGCGAACGGCTGCGCGCCGTAGATGCCATTCACGCGCGCCGCCTGCACCTTGATCGTGTAGATACCGGGGGCAGGCCGCTCGATCCGCACCGCCTCGACATTGTTGATGCTGTCGGTCGCGCCGTTGCCACGGTACGGGCCACCTGGCCCCTCGACCAGCAAGTTCAGATCGTTGACCAGTGTTGCCGCCGCACCGGTTTCAGCCGGTGGGTCAGTCCAGGTCAGTGTGATATAAAAACCATTGCCGCTAGGCGTCTCGCCACCGCCGCCACCACCGCCACCTCCGCCCGTAACCTGGAACTGAGCGCTGGCCTGGGTCGCGCCCTGCTGGGCGACCAGCGTGTAGGTGCCGGGCGCAGTGGTCGCCTGGGTCTGAAGCGCGGCTGTAAACCCGCCCGCTGCATTAGCTGTGATCTGACCAGCAGCCTGGCCATCCAAGCTAAAGCTGACCGTCTGCTCGGGCGCAAAGCCGCCGCCAGTGAAGCTGAAGGAGGTGCCCGCTGGCCCGCTGGTCGGCGCGACCGATAATGTGGCTGCGCCTGGTGTGCTGGCCACAATCCCAAAGGCCGCGCTGGCGCTGCGCCCGGCGCTATCGGTCATCGCCAACGTGTAGCTGCCGGGCGGTGTGTTCGAGCTGGTGTTCAGCCGAATGGCGACCGCGCCGCCGCTGTCGCTGCCGGCGGTGCCGATCGATCTGCCGTTCAGGGCGACCTGAATAGCATCGTCATTTGGCAGAAAGTTCGCGCCGCTGACATCGAAGCTGGTGCCTGGTGTGCCCGAGGCCGGCGCGACCGCCAGTGTCGGCGAGGACTCGCCAGTGATCGTGATACTTGTGCTGGCGCTGCGCCCTGGCACATTGTCGCTAATGATCTGGTAGGTGCCTGGACGCGCTTCTGTGCTCGTCTCCAAATAGGCCGCGATATCACCGCGCTCGTCGGCGTAGACATAGTCTAGTCGTGAATCCGCGCTGCACGGGCCGACGCAGATTTCCACCCGGCTATAGGGCAGGTTGTTGCTGCCAGTAAACAGAAAGATCGTGCCAGCCGGGCCGGACGACGGCGTGGCCTGCAAGGTCACATCGGGGAAGTCGACCGCCAGAATGACGTTGTCGATAATCGAGGACAAGTGCGGCAGTTCACCGTCGCCGCTGGTGTACAGCTTCAGGTAGCCAGACGTGCCAGCCAGCGCAGCCCTCTGCGCATCGTTGAAGGTGAGCGTGTAGGTCAGCGCCTGGTCGAACGGCTGGTCGTCGGCGAAGCAGCGCTCGATGCCGGCAAGCGTGTCGCCAGAATCGTCGACGATCGCCACGCAGAAATCGTCGAAGCCTGGGTCGGGGTCGAACATAAGAAAATTGAACTGTAGGCCGCTAGGCTTGGCTTCGTCATACGCAATCTGGGCCGGAAAGCTGACCGGGTACCAGATCGAATCGTCCGACGGCGTGTTGCCAAGCCACACCGAGTGGTTGCCATTCAGCACGAGATTAGGATTGCTGGTACGTTCTGGCACGCCAAAGCCAAACCACAGATCGGACCAGATATTCGTCCAGTCGGGATCTTCGAAATCGCCGCCATACACGATATTAGCTTGTAGGCTTTGGGTCGCAGGCGCGTCGGCCAGCGCCTGGACTGCGCCAATGTTGCTGGACTGCGCCGGGCGGGGCAGCGCCAGACTGCCGGTGGCGGGTGCGGCCTGCTTGTTCTCGCCAATGCGCGGCCGCGTGGGGGCGCTCTCAAATCCTGGCGCGGGGTCGAGCGTGAACACGCCGGGTGGCGGCGGTTCGGGCTGGCGGCTCGGCGCGGACACCGGCTCCATTGCAAAGCTAGCGGCGTCGCGCGTATCAAGCGTCAGTGGCTCGGCCTGGCTGCTGAACAACGTGCCAGCCTCGGTTGCCGCCACGATTTCGACGGTGTAGGTCTTCTCGCCTGCGGTCAAGCCCTGCAAATTATCGTCGAACAGGGCGTACTTGGCGGTCAGCGTGTTTTTGGCGTCGACCCGGCCCCAGCCGCTGTCGAAGTTGGGCAGCGCAGTGTTGGGCAGCCGCAGCGCGCCATGGATCAGCAGTGCTTTCATGAACGCGGCGCTGGGGTTGGGCATGCCGCGCTCCTTGACCAGCCACTCGCGCATGATCGTGGCCACCCCCGCCGCCAGCGGCGTCGCCATCGAGGTGCCGTCGGAGTAGGAGTAGGGCAGGCCGCCGCCCACCGGCGATGTGGTCACGCCGCCAGTGGCCTGCGCACCCACCACCGAGGCGATGCGCGTGCCAGGCGCGACCACTTCCGGCTTCACGCGGCCATCGGTCGTCGGGCCACGGCTAGAGAAGTAGGCCATGGTGTTGGGATCGTCGGCAATATTGCTGCCACCTGGGCCTTCGCCAGCGCCCTGCTCAGGGCGGCGGTTTTCCGACGCGCCGACCGTCAGCACATTTTTGGCGGTGCCAGGCGAGCCGATCGTGGTGGGGCCATCATCACCGGAATTGCCCGCCGCGTACAGCACCAGGTAGTCGCGATTCTCCCAGATGTAGTTATCGACCAGGCGCGAAAGAAAGCTGTAGCCGCCATAGGTCGGCTGGCCGCCCTGGGTGCGGCCAGTCGCGCCACCCCAACTGTTGCTGGAGATGCGTGCGCCATTCTGGTAGCCCTTGGCTAGAAAATCGGCGTTTTCGTCGACACATTCGAGGCTACCGCCGCCACCAGCGGCCAGCGACATGAACACGATCTTGGCTTCAGGCGCGACACCGGCGTACTCACTGTATTGGCGCGTAGCCGGGTTGCTGCCGCCAGCACTGCCATTGCCAAGGATCGATCCGGCGACGTGCGTGCCATGGCCACTTAGGTCGGTGTAGTCGGTCTTGGCCTGACATTCGGCTTCGCTCAGGTTCATCTCGCTAGGCGCATAGGCCCGAATCACCCGGCCGTCGAAGTCG
>JACMIM010000001.1 GCA_014381165.1 Roseiflexaceae bacterium | reverse complement strand
GCTGCTGGTCTGCCTGATTCCAACCACAATCGGCGGCCTGTTGAGTGCGATCGGCATCGCCGGGATGGACCGTATGATCCAGGCCAATGTGATTGCGATGTCGGGCCGCGCGGTCGAGGCGGCGGGCGATGTGGATGTGCTGCTGCTCGACAAGACCGGCACGATCACGCTTGGCAACCGCCAGGCTACCGCCTTTCACCCGGCGCGCGGCGTGAACGATCGCGATCTGGCCGACGCAGCCCAGCTTTCCAGCCTGGCCGACGAAACGCCCGAGGGCCGCTCGATTGTGGTGTTGGCCAAGGAGAAGTACAACATCCGCGAGCGCGACATCTCCGGGATGGGCGCGGAGTTCGTGCCCTTTACGGCGCAAACTCGTATGAGCGGTGTGAACCTTGGCGGCACCCACATTCGCAAGGGCTCGGTCGATGCGATCGAGCGCTATATCGGCGAACAGGGCGCGACGCTGCCGCCTGAGGTCAGGGAGACCGTTGATTCGATTTCCAAGCAGGGCGGTACGCCACTGGTGGTGGCGGATGGTGCCAAGGTGTTGGGCACTGTCCAGCTGAAGGATATTGTCAAGGGTGGCATGAAGGAGCGCTTTGCCGAACTGCGCCGCATGGGCATCAAGACGATCATGATCACCGGCGATAATCCGCTGACCGCCGCCGCGATCGCCGCCGAGGCCGGCGTGGACGATTTCCTAGCCGAGGCCACGCCCGAGGCCAAGCTGAAGTTGATTCGTGAGTACCAGACCGGCGGGCGGCTGGTGGCTATGACTGGCGACGGCACCAACGATGCGCCCGCGCTGGCCCAGGCCGATGTGGCCGTGGCCATGAACAGCGGCACGCAGGCGGCCAAAGAGGCCGGCAACATGGTCGACCTGGATTCAAACCCGACCAAGCTGATCGAGGTGGTCGAGATCGGCAAGCAGCTGCTGATGACCCGCGGCGCGCTGACCACGTTTTCGATTGCGAACGATATCGCCAAATATGTGGCGATCATCCCAGCGGCCTTCGCCGTGACCTACCCGCAGCTTGGCGTGTTGAACCTGATGGGTCTTGCCACCCCACAAAGCGCGATCGCCTCGGCGGTTATTTTCAACGCCCTGATTATCGTCTTCTTGATTCCGCTCGCGCTGCGTGGTGTCAAGTATCGCGCGGTTGGCGCGGCGCAACTGCTCCAGCGTAACCTGCTGATCTACGGCCTGGGCGGTGTGATCGCCCCGTTCATTGGTATCAAAATCATCGACCTGCTGCTCACACTCGTGGGTTGGGTCTAACTACAGTAACACGAAGCAGAGAAGGACACGAAGGACACGAAGAACGTACAATTGTTTTTCATAATCTGCTTTTTCTTCGTGTTCTTCGTGTCTTCGTGCGCTTCGTGGTATTGAGGGGAATATACGATGTTAAAACAACTTCGCCCGGCGATCGTCTCGCTGGTTGTGCTTACAATCCTGACTGGCCTGGCCTACCCGCTGCTGGTGACTGGCATCTCGCAGGTGCTGTTCAACTACCAGGCCAATGGCAGCATCATTCGTGATGCGCAGGGCAACGCGCTTGGCTCGGAGCTGATCGGCCAGCAGTTCGACGCGCCGCAGTACCTGTGGGGCCGGCTTTCGGCGACTGGCCCGCTGCCCTACACCGCCTTCAATGGCGAAACGCTGACCGGCTCGTCCGGCTCGAACCTCGGCCCGCTCAACCCGGCGCTTGAGGAAGCCGTCCAGGGCCGTATCGACGCGCTGCGCGAGGCCGACCCGGCAAACACGCTACCCATTCCCGTCGATCTTGTCACCGCATCGGGCAGCGGCCTCGACCCGCATGTTTCGCCCGCCGCCGCCGAGTACCAGGTTACACGCATCGCCGAGGCTCGCGACATCAGTGCCGACCAGGTGCGCCAGGTGATCGCCAAGTATACCGAGGGCCGCACGCTTGGCCTGTTCGGCGAGCCGCGCGTGAATGTGCTGCGGGTCAACCTGGAGCTGGATGGCAAGATCAGCTAGATTGCACCCTCACCCCAGCCCTCGCCCAGCGGGCCAGGAAATAACGCATCCTTGTCTCGGGTTTTGGCGCTCTGCGCCAAAACCCGAAACAAAAAAGATGTAGCTTCCATTCGCCTGCGGCGGGCCAGGAACTTACGAATCCTTGTTTC
>JACMIM010000478.1 GCA_014381165.1 Roseiflexaceae bacterium | reverse complement strand
TGGTGCTGGTCTCGCCGCTGGCCGGCACCACCGGATCCGCCGATCTGTGCTACGACGAACAGGCCCACCACCAGTTCATGCACCTGGCCTTGAACCGGCTGCTGCCCGCCGAGCTTGGCGCGTGGCTGGACGACGAGCAAGCCACGCGCGTCAGCAATGCCCCCCACGCCACCTTTGTCGAAAGCTACCGCACCTGGCAGACCAACCCGCTGGCCGATGGCTTGCGCGGCTCGCTACTCAGCCGGGTCGCACTGGCGGCGCTGGTGTTCTGCGGCTTCACGCCCGTGATCCGCTGTGGCCAGGAAGATGCCGACCGCGAGTTCATCCAGCGCCTGCTGGCTGCCCGCAGCGCCTACCCGCTGCTGCGCGACGGCGCACCACAGCTCAACGCCATCCCGTGCGACGACCCGCAGGTGCTGTGTGTGCTGCGGCGTCACGCGGGCGGCGTGCTGCTTGGGCTGATCAAAATCGGCGCGCGCAAGCGTACCGCGACGTTTAGCCTGCCAGTTGACCAGATCGACCTGCCAGATGCTGAGTTTCTGCTGCGCGACCTGATCAGCGGCCAAGTGCTCCAGGAGCAGGGACGCCTCACCTGGCGGCGCGACGACCTGCTCTCATTTCAGCTGACGCTTGAGCCATTCGAGGCCTACGCGCTGCTAATCGAGCAGGTCGATCAGCTCGCGGCGGGCGCTGTTCCCCAGGGCCGGGCGATCGCACGCCCACGCCAGCCACGCCGTGTTTCCGTTGGTGGCGAGCACGAGGTCGCCGAGATCGAGGAAGACGGGTAGGTCGAGATGTCCACCTCAGTTCGTTCCACCTTTCCTACCGTTACTGAAGCGTTACATACGCATATTTCTAAATACGTGCTTCTCTTTTACACTCGCTGCTAGCATCTTCGAATGTATAGTGTGGTGCAGTGGGAGAGTGGCTATGAAACGCACACGGATATCGCTCGCAGCGATTACTGCCGATGAACACGGTGCGAGTACCGTCGAATGGATTGGCGCTACGGCGGTAATTGCAGCACTGCTGGTTGTGCTCGTGCTGGCCTTTACGACGCAGGGGGAGTTAATAGGCAACACGTTTGGTTCGCGCGTGCGTGCTGCGCTACAGCTTTCTGCTGCTGGAAATCCTGGCCAAGCCGCACCCGGTGAGGCATCGCCTGGCGCAGCTACCCGACCGGATGTCAACACCCCAGTGACTGCTGCACAACAGCCTGCGCAATCATCAGGTTGGCTTGACGGTTTTCAAACTGTGCTCGACTTGGTGGGCTTGGTGCCTGTGCTTGGCGAGCCGGCTGATTTACTCAATGGTGCTATCTATGCTGTGCGTGGCGATATGGTCAACGCCGGTTTTTCACTTGTGGCGCTTTGGCCCGCCGGAGGCCAAGCTGCTACTGCCGCAAAGTTTGGAATTCGCTATGGCGATGAAGCGATAGCTGCTGTGCGCCAGGGCGATAACGCCGTTGACGCAGCACGACGTAGCGCCGATGAGGCAGCCGCGCTGACACGCCAAAGCGACGAAGCCGATGCCCTGTTACGCCGCGACCCCTGCATCTCCTGGCGATCAGGTAAAAGCGTTCCTGGTTTAGCCGCGCCTGCTGCTGCCGTTTGTGATTTCCCGCCAGGCAGCAATGAGCATCGCGCGCAACGCTGGCAAGAGTATACTGACCGGATGAAGGCTGAGGGCAAAGAGCCAATGCCACAAAGCCAGTGGAACAATACGTATGATGCGAACATGCAAAAGGCTCACCGCTCTTCCGAGGCAGTTCAAGCCTATCGCGACCGACGTGTTGCCGACGGCGAGAATTGGCCAGATTATGAGATAACGGTCGATGTCGATGCTGCTGGTACCAAACGCAGGCTTGACATCGCCGATGTGCGCAACCGAACGGCGATCGAGCACAAGAAGTACGAAGGCGGCAAAGTTAATCACGATCCAGATATCGCTTCGGAAGTGCAGCGTGATGCCGCACTCGTGCGCGACGATTGGCAAATTGAGTGGGTGTTTGAGGGCTGTGAGCCGAGCCAACCATTACGTGATGCGCTCGAAGAAGCTGGTATCGGGATTACAATCATTCCCTGACGTCCCTTGAGCGTAACGCGTCGTGTATACACGCAACGCACGCACGCGCGCTACCCACACGCGCGTGCGGAAACTGGGAGGAACTACTAATGGACAATCAGCTCGATACACCTGAGAAGATTCTCGCCGATTGGTTGGCTGGCATGGATGCAGCGCTGGACTATTTCGCCATGCAAACTGGCTTGCAGCTTGACTACACGGCCGCATCGCTCGACCGCCTGGAAGCATGGCTGCTGGATCGCTACCCAAATCCTGCGGCGATCGAAAGTGTGTCGGAGCAAGATTATCTCGAAGCGGCAGCACGCTTTGTTGGCGAAACCTTTCGCCACCACGCTGGCGGCAGCTGGGAGCTATTACTCGACGAACCCAGCAATATCCACAATGGTATTCCACGCCTCAACAGACTTGCCGATAATGGCCCACCAATAGCACCGCAGCTCGATATCATCACCAGCCTTGCGCGCCGCCAAGGAAGCTTCCTTCGTATGCGCTTGCAGAAGCGCAGCCATACGGCAAGCGCTACCGTCTAACATTCACTACCGTACCGTCGTGACATCCTGTATGTCTTTGTGGCTCTATCAATGGCATTGGCGCTATGGCGCTCGCGCCCCACTCAGGAAGTTGCGCGCCGCCGGCACGAGCAGCGCTTCCAGATTCACGGTGATATAGCGCGCGCCGCGTTGGTGCCACTCCCGTGCTGCTTCGGCATTCGGCACCATGGTGCCAAGCACCTTGCCACTGCGCGCCACTGCGTCGATCACATGCCGCATGGCGGCCTGCACATCCGAGTGTCCGGGGTCGCCAGGCTGGCCGTAGGAATGCGAAAGGTCGGTCGGGCCGATAAAGACCACGTCGACCCCATCGGTGTTGGCGATCGCCTCGGCGGCAGCCACCGCCTCGGCGGTCTCGATATGGACGATTACCAGCGTCTGCTCGTTGGCAAAGCGAGTGTACTCGGCCAGCGTCCCGCTCAGGCCGTAGTCGGCAGCGCGAATGCCGGCCAGGCCGCGCATGCCGCGTGGGCCGTATTTGGTGGCCTGCACCACCGCCTCAGCTTCGTGCGCTGCGTTAACCCATGGCACATGCAGGCCATGCGCGCCGGTGTCCATGTAGCGTAGAATCACTGGCGGGCTGTTGGTGGTGGCCCGCACAATCGGTGTGACACCGCGCAGCTCGGCGGCACGCACCATCTGCTCGCAGTCGCGCGGCTCGATCGTGCCGTGCTCGCCGTCGAATACGATAAAATCCCAGCCGGCAAAGGTCAGCACCTCGACCAGCGTGGCATCTGGGTAGCGCGTGAACACGCCGTAGGTTGTCTCGCCAGCAGCAAGCTTGGCTTTGAGTGTGTTTGATTGCATTAAAACCTTGGTCTAATCGCCGCCCAGCCCGGCTCGATCTTCTGCATTTCGATTTCGTCATTGCGGTGAGTCAGGCCGCAGTCCAAGTACTGCTGATGCATACGTGCCAGCTCGGTCTGGTCGATTTCCACCCCCAGCCCCGGCGTGGTTGGCACCGCCAGCGCGCCATCCTGAAACTGGAGCTTGCCGCCCACGATCAACTCCTCGTCCTGCCAGGGGTAGTGCGTGTCGCAGGCATAGGTCAGGTTGGGCACCGCCGCCGCCAGGTGGGTCATCGCGGCCAGCGAGATGCCCAGGTGCGAGTTCGAGTGCATGGACAGGCCAATGCCCCAAACCCGGCAGATGCGGGCCAGTTCGACCGTGGCCCGCAGGCCGCCCCAGAAGTGATGGTCGCCCAGAATGATCTGCACACTGCCCTGCTGAAAGGTCTCGACAATGTCTTCGAAGCTGACGCAGCACATATTGGTCGCCAGCGGAAGATCGACTGTGCGCGCCAACTGGGCCATAGCAGCCTTGCCGTCGACCGGATCCTCATAATACTCGAGCACGCCTTGCAGCTGCCTGGCGCAGCGCTGGCTGGTTTCCAGCGACCAATTCGCATTGGGGTCGAGCCGCAGCGGCACATCTGGCCCAAAGGCCGCACGCAGCAGCGCGATCGTGCGCAGCTCCTCATCGGGCGGCAGCACACCAGCCTTGAGCTTGAGGCTCTTGAAGCCGAACGCTGCGACCATGGCCTGGGCCTGAACCACCAGCGCCTCGGCATCCAACGCCTCCTGCTGAAGCGCCGCCGACCAGCCGCCCGTTGCTGCCGGGTTCATGTCGAAGCCAAAGCGCCCGCCCGCGCCCGCGTGCTTGTAGAACAGGTAGGCGCTGAACTCGACCTGGTCGCGCACACGTCCGCCAAGCAGATCACAAACTGGCCGCCCGGTCGCCTTGCCGATGATATCGAGGCAGGCCACTTCGATTGCGCCGAAGGTGCGAGCAGGCGAACGCAGCGCGCCCGTCCAGGGCGTGCTGGTGCGTGCTGTGTGGTCGCCGCTGGGCCAGATTAACGCCTCCAGCGCATTCAGCTGGTAGGGGTCGCGCCCAATCACCAGATCGCGCACGGCTTCCAGATCCTCGACCACCTGCGCGCCGCCGTGGGTCTCGCCAACACCGGTAATGCCTGCATCGGTCTCGATTTCGATGATCGTGCGCAGCGCATACGGCGCGTGCAGCCCAAACGCCGCCCGCAGCGGCGGATCGGCGAAGGCAATCGGCGTGATACGGTAGGAGGTTATTTCCAATGCAATCCTCACCAAATAACGCGGATTGTAGGATTATAGACGCGGGGTAGCCCCCGCGTGCGGGTCACATTGCCATCCCGTGGTCGCCCACGCGCCTACGCGGCGATTTGCCTGCAACCGGTGGCGCGTCGCCGCGAAGATTTGCCTGCAACCGGTGGCGTATCATTACTTCACTGCTCCGGCGGTCAGCCCTTCGACCATATATTTCTGCGCGTAAATATAGATCACCACCACCGGAATTGCCATGAGCAGCGAGGCTCCCATGAGCTGGCCCCATGGATAAATGTCGCCGAACACCAGCTGCTGCAAGCCGACCGGCAGCGTGAACAGCGTTTCCTTGGTGATAAACACAAACGCGAACAGGAACTCATTCCAGGCGTTGGTGAAGGCAAACAGCGTGACCGAAAGCAGGGCGGGCGCGGCCAGCGGCAGGGTCACCCGCCAGAACGCGCCGATGCGTGTCGAGCCATCGATCATGGCGGCGTGCTCCAGATCCTCGGGGATCGAGCGGTAGTAACCGAGCATCACCCAGGTGGCAAACGGCATCAGAAAGGTCGGGTAGGTGGCGATCAACGCAGCGTAGCTATTGATCAGGCCAAGATTGGTCAAAATGCGGTACAGCGGGATGAACAGCAGCGAACCGGGCAGCAGGTAGGTGATCAGCAGCGCCGTGGTTAGCGCGCCCGCGCCAACGAATTTCAGCCGGGCCAGCGC
This sequence comes from Roseiflexaceae bacterium, assembly GCA_014381165.1. Taxonomy (GTDB): domain Bacteria; phylum Chloroflexota; class Chloroflexia; order Chloroflexales; family Roseiflexaceae; genus JACMIM01. The sequence continues at coordinate 2,696 of JACMIM010000478.1, read as the reverse complement.
GTAGCCGGCCAGCGCCGAAAGCGCGACCGAGAGCGCCGTGGTCGATACGGCAACAATAATCGTGTTGCGAAACCACAGCAGATACGGCGTTTCGAACACCAACTTGCGGAACTGATCGAGCGTCCAGGGTTCCGGCCAGTAGATCGAGGTAAAGCGTTGGATTTGCAATTCGCTCTTAAAGGCGGTGATAAACACCCAGTAGAGCGGGAACAGTACGAACAACAGCAGTGGCAGCAGCATGAGCATGCGCCCCACCACGCCCAATTGCTCGCGCTGGCTGCGCCGCAGAACGATAGGTCGATTTGCCGTAATCGCCCGGCTGACGGCCTTGAACAGATAGCCCACCAGGTCGATCACGCGCTCGATCGGCCACAACACCAGGTTGAATAGCGCCGCTAGGCCGCTGCCAAGCGCGGCGAACAGCCGATCGATTGGCGATTCCTTTGCCTTGGTGCGGACAGCGTTTTCGTCGCGACGCATGAAGCGCGCCAGCACCAGGATGAAGATCGCCAGAAACGGTGCCATGCTGAGCGCCACCGCCGCGCCAGGCCCAAAGCGCAGGCCAATGATCGCCTTTTCGTAGGCCAAAATTGAGTATAAGCGAGTCGCGCCGCCCGGGCCGCCGCCAGTCATCAGGTAGACCAGGCCAAAGGTATTAAAGGTTGTGATCGTCGAAAGCAGCACCGTCACGGCGATCACATAGCGCAGCCCAGGCAGCGTGATATGGCGAAAGCGATCGTAGCCACTCGCCCCATCGACCTCAGCCGCCTCGTACTGCTCGTTGTCGATCGCTTTCAGGCCAGCCAGCAGCAGCATGGTGAAGAACGGAATGCCCTTCCAGATGTTGACTGCGATCACGCTGGGCATAGCCAAGCTTGGCTCGGCCAGCCAGGCCACTTGGCGGTCGATCAGGCCTAGCCGCAGCAAGATCGGGTTCAGCCCGCCAAAAATGGGATCGTAGATGCTGCGCCAAGCCATGGCCGTCACGACTTCCGGCACAATCCAGGGCAGCAGCATAATCCCGGTCAGCACATTGCGAAAGGGAATACGGCTGTTGAGCAGCGAGGCGATTGCCAGGCCAACTACCAGCTTGATCGCAACCGAGAAAAAGGTAAAGCGGACAGTATTCGCCACCGAACCGAGGAAATCGCTATCGTTGAGCAGCAGCGCATAGTTGCGCAGGCCGACGAACTGCTCGGTGCGGGTGATCGAGCGGGTCGTAAAGCTCAACAGGATGGCATTGATGAATGGCCACAGGATCAGCACCACCATGATCACAACCAGCGGCAGCACAAAGGGCAGCGCCACCCGCCAGTCGCGGCCAAACAGCCGCTCGAAGGGGCGGCCTCGCACTGGGTTACGCGGCAGCAGTGCCGCTGGAGTCGTCGTTGCGCGTTTTGCCATAGTAGTTCTTTGAATTATTTCTTTGTCTCACATTGGCGGCAAAGCCGCCAATGTGAGACAAAGAGGTTTTTGGTGGGTTACGCCTGCGGCAGTCCGAGTTCCTCGAAGATCACCACGAGCTTGTCGTGGGCGTCCTTAACAGCCTGCTCCGGCGTCATCACGCCGTTGATAATGTTGGACATCATCTGGCTATTGATCGCTTGGCTGTTGATATTACCGGTGGCCGCGTTCGGGCTGGCCGGGTAGGCCTCGCCGGTGAAGGGCGTCTCGTTGAAGATGATGTCTTTCAGCGCGGCGAAGTTGGGGTCGACGGCCAGAATCTCGTCGGTCCATTGATTCTTGTAGGCCGGTAGGAACAGGCCGCCGCCTTCTTTGACCATGGGCGTGAAGTTGGCCGGGTCGATCATGTAGAGAATCATCTCTTTGGCGGCGTCGATATTCTGCGCGCCTTTTGAGATCGTGAACCAGCCCGTGGCCCCGGAATGCAGCAGCGTGCCGTCGTTGGCAAGCGGCGGCAGCAGCACAGCCGTGTTGGGAAAGACCGGATTGTTATCCAGTTTGGCCTTGCCATACACCGAGAATGCGTTGCTTGTAAACGCGACCGTGCCGGCCAGATAGGCCTCGTTGTTGGAGGTGTCCGTCCAGCTCAAGATACCTGGCGGCAACATGGGCTTGTACTTCTCGCTGGTGTAAGTCTCGGCTAGCCATGTGACGGCCTCGATGGTTTCTGGCGAGTTGAGCACAACCTTCTCGCCGGTCTCGTTGACGAAGCGCCCGCCATAGCTCAGGATGACGTGGTTGATAAAGCCATGGCCATCGCCGCTCTTGTTGATCGTGATGCCCCAGCCATACATGTTCTTGGACGGATCAGAAACCTCAAGTGCGGCGTCACGGTAGCTATTGTAGTCAGTTAGCGTGGTCAGATCGATGCCCGCTGCATCGAAGATGTCCTTGCGGGCGAACCACGCGCCGGCGTTGGACTGAAACGGTACGGCCCACCACTTGCCCTCGATCTGGGCGTTCAGCGCGGCAGTCACCGGCACGACATCGCCATAGCGTTTGACCGCCTCTTCGACCACGTCGGTCACGTCTTCGAGCACATCCAGGAAATACAGCTGCGGGATAGCTAAGGTGGTGTAGGCCAAGTCGGGCGGGTTGCCGGCCTGCACAGCGGCCTGCAGCTTGGCGTTGAAATCGCCAAACAGCTCAGGGTTGGCAGTCGAGATGTCGAGCTCGATGCCTTTGTCGGCGGCGTACTTGGTGGCGGTGTCGCGGAAGATCGTCTGAACGCT
>JACMIM010000477.1 GCA_014381165.1 Roseiflexaceae bacterium | reverse complement strand
GCTTGCTCCAAGTTCGAATTTTAGTCACCATGACACTTAGCTTTGCTACAATGAAAAAACCCGTTGATATAACTCCGCTAACGTAGTAGCTCTCTTGTGATAATTGGCAGGCGTGTATGCCTAACTCCTCAGATTCTTAATGGCGGGTTTAGAGCAGGGCGCGCGACCGACGCTGATTTCAAAATCGCGCTGATCGCGCCCGTCGGTTGGAAGCTGCTGTTGGGGCGCACCGGCAGGCACGCCCCGAACGAGCGCCGGATGGGCACGAAACCAGGATCGGCACGTGCGCGTCGAATAGTTACGAGGCGGCAGATGGGGCTGCGCCGATTGCGCGCATGCGCACTGCACCAGCGCCACGATCTGCGGGTACGCCCACACCAAACCGGTTCCCGCGCCAAGGTGTTATCCTCGAATTCGATGGAAAGTTATCAAGGGTTAAGTAGAATCACAGAAGACAGCACGCGATTAGCCGTATCATCAGGTGCTATTTTGTGTCTTCAGCCCTCAACAGGGCTGAAGAGGTCGCTGAAACCGAGGCATGCTTATTGTTTTACCGGATACCGTGAACACACAAACTATGACAGCTACCATTACCATCATTAAGAAGTCGCTTATCCTCGAATGGTTCGAGGATAAATCGAGCAAACTTGTCATTGCTCTCCGGTCAACTTTCCGGTCAATCTTGTTTGTAGCCAGATTGTATACTGCCATCAGCCAAGCAAGCCCTCCTTGGAGTTGGATACCTTGCCAGCTACGTTGCCTGCTTGACCCAAACTCACATTTATGTAGGTAAACCTTCGTGTTCCCTCTGGAGGGTTAGTTGACGTCTGCTACCGCTATGCCTATGGCTCCCCGACCACTCCGCACCCGCGATCTTGCCAGGGCCCTTGGCGTCCACGTTAACACGATCCGGCTCTATGAGGCGTCGGGCTACCTTCCCCCGGTCCCACGCGATCCAAATGGCTATCGGCGCTATTTGGATCTCCACCTTGAGCACGCCCGGCTGGTGCAGATCGCCCTGCAATGGCCAACGCTCAGTGACCGGGCGCTGCTCTACGACCTTATCGCTCGTGCCGCCGCTTCCGATTACGGTACGGCAATGGAGCTTGCCTACCGCTACCTCGCCCGTGTGCGCGCCGAGCGTACGGATGCGGAGGCAGCTGCTGAGTTCTTGGAACGATGGGCTTCTGGGCAACGGCTTGATATCGATGGTGAACGGGTCTCGATCAGTGCGGCAGCGCGGCGACTCGATGTGTCCGTTGATATGCTGCGCAACTGGGAGCGTGACGGCTTATTGACCGTACCGCGCGACCCGGCGAACCAGTACCGTCGATATGGTGGGCACGAGTTTGGGCGACTACGCGTGATTCGTACACTCGCCAAGGCTGGCTACAGCCACATGGCTATCCTCGCCATGCTGCGCCAGGTCGACCAGGGTAACCCAAACAACCTTCGGGATGCTCTGAACCTCCCACCAGATGAGGCTTCGATCTACACCGTTGCCGATCGCTGGCTCGCTGCGCTCGACGAGATCGAGCAACGCGCGCTCGCGGTTATTCGCCAAATCGGCCTTTTGATTGACCTGCTTCACCGCAACTAACCCGACAACCAAAGGGCACAACCCTCCATAGGCACCACCAACCCTGTATCCTATCCTTGAATGCTTCTACGAGATACAGGAGATTGGTATGCATGATGTTACACCCCAGCGCTCGCTGCAAGACTGGATCGGCAACGATACCCTTCCCGTTGCGATCGACAATCTGGAGACGCTTCGTACACAGGTCGATGTTCTGGTGAACTCGCTGCCGTCATCCGTTGAACTGCTTGGTTTTGGCGAGGCGCTCCACGGTGGCGAGGAGATTATGGTGCTCCGCAATCACCTGTTCAAGCACCTTGTTGCGGCCCATGGCTTCTGTGCGATTGCCATCGAGAGCAGCTTCCCGCACAGCGTCCTGGTGAATGAGTACGTTGCTGGTCGTGGTCCGGCTACGTACGAGGCAATTGAGGAAGCGGGCTTTAGTAACCGCTTCGGTTCGCTCGTGGCCAATCGCGAGCTCGTCGAATGGATGCGACGCTATAATGCCGACCCGTCGCATATCGTAAAGCTCCGATTCTACGGCTTCGATATGCCGCAAAGCAGGATTGGCCTCGCCAGCCCGCGATCCGTCCTGCACTTCGTCACCGCCTACCTCACCTCGGTCGACAGTGCTGTAGGCGAGTGGTATCACCAGTGGATTGAGCCGCTTCTGGGGCAAGACAGCGACTGGGAGAACCCGGCCGCCTATACAGACCATCAACAGTCGTATGGGCGCTCGCCAGCGGCCACGGCACTGCGAGCAGTAACCGAGGATCTCATCTCGGCGCTTCGTCTTCGCCGGCCCAAGCTAGGTGCTGGAAGCGATGCCGCACGCTACAATGAGGCGCTCCATTACGCGGATATGGCGCGCCAGTTGCTAAACTACCACGCCGCGCACGCGGGTGGTGCAGGGCTGCGTGAGTTGCTGAGCATTCGTGATGCGCTTATGGCAGACAACTTGATCGCCATCGTCGAGCGAGAGCGCAGCCGTGGAAAAGTGCTGGCGTTTGCACACAATGCCCATCTTCAGCGCGGTAGCGTGACCGGTTTGTCGTCCTGGCAACAAGCGCTTGGAGCCGAAGACTTCACCTGGTGGCCGGCGGGGGCACACCTTAAGCAGCTTTTGGGGCAACGCTATGCCGTGATCGGCTCAGCCGTCGGTGTCTCGCCCGAGAATGGAATTGAGCAGCCTGAAGCGGATACGCTCGAAGCACAGCTCATAGCATCGCCCGGTCCCGCCCGATTGATCCCGACGTACCACGGCAAGGGACTTTCCGCCACACTCGCGGCGCTGCCCAAGCGCTCTGCAAGTGTGAAGAATATGTCCTACATCCCCCTTAGCACGCAAAGCTTCACCGACTTCGACTGGCTGGCGGTGTTCAGCAGCGTAACGTACCAGCGGGACGCATCACCCTTGACGGCATAAAGAAGCGACTCTACTTCGCCGCTTGTAAGAAAGGCAGGACACGATGAACGAATCGTCGATTACACAATACATCACAACAGCGTTTGTGAACGTTGAAATCACGAACGCATTTGGCTACACGTTCTTTTTCTATGGTGCGGACCATATACTACCATTCGCGACGCTTGCAAGTGCAGATAACGAGCACGACCGCGTCTCGAATCTAGATCGACCGGATGTTTTCCGCCTGAACATCGGGGTAGGGAAGCAAACATTCCAGTCATTGTTTGGCACGGGCAGGGTTGATGTGAGCACCTACGATTTCACGGCGCTGGATACGATTATGCCCCACCCTGACTATGCGGCACAGTCGTGGCTGTCTGTGCTCAACCCGAGCGACACAACGTTTCAGATGCTGCAGCCGCTCCTTGCTGAGGCGTATGAGCGTGCCGTACAGCGGTACAACCGGCGCAATGCTAGTTCATAACAACGAGGCGTGAGGCAGCTAGGCATTC
>JACMIM010000476.1 GCA_014381165.1 Roseiflexaceae bacterium | reverse complement strand
GCGGCTGTGAGTCGGAGAAGACCGCTTTTTCGAGCTGAAACACCCATAAGGGCGCTGATCTTACGATCAGCCCGCTTTTTCGAACGGCTAAACTGCGGCGACATCTACATATTGTGAGACACACTGAATAAGGTCATTTAGGTCGAACGGTTTGGCAAGGTAGCCGCTTGCCCCCTGAGCGACCAGGGCCGCTGGCGAGTGTGCGCCAGCGGTCATGATAACGACAGGCAGTTCATCATTGTGCTGCTGGCGGAGCTGGTGAAGCAAGGTCGTTCCGACCATATCAGGCATCGACATATCGAGCAGAATGAGCGAGGGCAGGCACACATCGATCGAGATCAGGGCGCTTGCGCCATCGTGAGCGCGGCGCACCTTGTAACCTTCCTCGTTGAGCACTTCAGAGATTAAATCGACGATGTTTGCTTCGTCGTCAACGACAAGGATGTCACCTGTTCGACGCATACTGCTTCCCCTCTTCAATCGACCACCCCCAACAGATAGCAAGCCATAGAGCAATTCCACCGAACTTATACGGAAGGGGAACTCTTCTCAGGAGGTTGCACCCCAAACTCCCGCGTTGCTATGTATCTCTCATATTCTTGAAGTCCTTTGGTTGACTCATTTTAACATATGTGCCACAAAACGGAAGTAGCTAATTTCGAGGATGCGGCCTACGGACGTACCCGTACAACAGACCGAAGGCGCTCGATTTGAGTGGGAGCTGCAACGAGTAATGGAGCGCTCACCCACTGCCCAGTGAGAATGGTTTCACCGCTTGCGAGACGCGGGTCGAGCGGTGCAATACCTCCACCAGCGGCCCGAAGAATGGTCAGGCCTGCCGCTACGTCCCAGGAGCGGGCGTCCACAAGCAGCGCCCCCAGTGCGCTGCCACGCGCCACATAGCAGATTTGGGCGGCGGTGCTACCAAGCACCCGCGTCTTGCCGTCGAAATCTAGGTCGAACCGGCGATGAAGTGAAGCTGGGGTGGCAAGCCAACTTTCATCGTCCCATACGTCCGGCGAGATGACTTGGATGGTGTGATCGTTGAGGAAGGCCGCGCCCTGCGGCCCAGCGTAGTAGCAATCGCGCAGGGTGGGCAGATAGATGACACCAAGGTATGGCTCGCCAAAGCGCAGCAGGCCAATCGAAACACACCAACTGCCAAGCCCTGCCACAAACGATGCCGTACCATCAATTGGATCAATCACCCACACATACTCGCGGTCAAGATTGGCGCTGGCGGCTTCTTCGCCGAGAATGCCATGGTTAGGGTGGCGGGCAGTGATCGCGCTGACAATCTGGCGCTCGATCGCTTCATCGGCCTCGGTGACAAAACTGTGGTCGGCTTTGCGGCGTGCCTCGACCCGGCCAAAATACTCAAGCGCGGTCTGCCCTGCCGCAACCGCCCAGGCGCGCACGGCATCAATCTCTATGTCGTTCACAATGATCGTCCTTTTTTGATCGGACACACAGTTACTCTAGCAATCTTACCGGATTTGTGAGACAAGCAGGGGATTTTGCTCGGGGGCTGCGCCCCCAACCCCCGGCTTTGTGCTACGCACGTTGGTCATTTACATAGGATTGCTGTAGTAAGCAGGGGATTTTGCTCGGGGGCTGCGCCCCCCAACCCCCGGCTTTGTGCTACGCACGCTGGTCATTTACATAGGATTGCGAGAACCGCCCCACCCTATTTTCACGTTAGATGTATGGTACCTTTTGATGCAGGTTCCGTCAAAGTCGGCTTCTGTAGACTGTGTGTATAGAATCGTCCTTGGTGAGATGTTGTATGGTATGATGAAATTATACCGATTGCAGAACTTAATCGCGTCGCGAGATGCGCATGATAGGGCCGTTCATGGGGCACCAGTATCAGGCGATTCTTTTCGACTTAGACGACACCTTGTACGATTTGCGGGCCTACTGGACGAGGCGGTTGGCGCGCGCCTTTGCCACGGTGTGTAGCCGGTATCCACAGTTGGATGCCGAACAGCTCTGCGACAGAGCGGTGCAGTCGAAGGTGTATATGGCGCAGATGCCAGACTTTTTGCGCGCCCACGAGGTTGACGACGAAGCCTTGATTGCGGTGGTGGCTGAACAATATCGGCATAACTGGTTCGAGGAGTTGGAGCTTGCCGACGATGCGCGTGATGTGCTCGGGCAGTTGCGCCACTCGTTCAAACTAGGTCTCGTGACGAATGGTCCATCGCGCACGCAACGGCCAAAGATCGAGCGATTTGGCTTGGTCGAACTCATGGATGTGATTGTCGTTTCTGAGGAAGCAGGCGTAGCCAAGCCCGACCCGGCGATCTTCTACTTTGCGCTGAAACAGCTCAGGGTAGCGCCAGCCCAGGCGCTATATGTTGGCGACTCGGTTGAGAATGACCTGTATGGTGCTGCTGCGGCTGGGATGTCGGCTGTTTGGGTAAACTCGCGAAACGAACAGTTGCCGCCGGACGTTCCACCGCCGCTAGCCGTGATCACGCGGCTTGCGGAGCTGCCGGCGCTGATCGAAAAGCAGGCTGCATGATTCTACTGTATGCGCTTACCGCCTTCACGTTGGTGATTGTAGGATTGTTTGCGCTGGGAATTACGATCTTTCTTCGGCGTATTCCCGTGCTGCAGCCCGCCGATGGTGTGGAAGGCGTTGCGCCGCTGATCTCGGTGGTAGTGCCAGCGCGCAATGAAGCTGTACACATCGAGCGTTGCGTTCGATCGTTACTTAGCCAGAACTACCCGAACCTGGAAGTAATTGCCGTCGACGACGCCTCGACCGACGCGACGCCCGAAATTCTTGCCCGCCTGGCCGCCGAATGCAGCCGCCTGACGGTGGTCGATGGGCGCCCATTGCAGAAGGGCTGGACGGGCAAGAACAATGCGGTGTTTTCTGGTGTGCAGCGGGCGCGGGGCGAATGGATGCTCTTTGTCGACGCCGATGTGACGATTAACGAAGGCGCGGTCGGCGCGGCCTACGCAGTAGCGACGCAGCGCGGTGTGAAGATGGTGACGCTGTGGGCGCGGCAGGAACTGGAAACCTTCTGGGAACGGGTGGTACAGCCGGTGATCATCGGTTTGAATATGTCGACCGACACGCTGCTGCGGGTGAACAACATGCGCTACCCCAGTTGGGCCTTCGCCAACGGCCAATTTATCTTTGTCGAGCGAGCGGCCTACGAGCAGGTTGGCGGGCACGGCAAGGTGCGCAGCGAGGTGGTGGAAGACCAGCGGCTCTCGTGGGAGTTCAAGCATGCTGGACTGCCGATTTTGATGATGGACGGCACGCGGATGCTTTCGACACGGATGTACAGCTCGCTGGAAAGCATTTGGGAGGGCTGGTCGAAGAACAATTTCCTGATGATGCAGCGTAAATTCTCGCGGGTGGCGCTTTCGCTGCTGGCGATCTACACACTTAGCATCAGCCCATTCCTGCTATCAATCTGTGCGCTGGTCGCGTTTAAGTATACGAATTCGCTGATCGACCCGTTGTTCGTGAACCTGTTCAGCGCGGCGCTGCTACTGTGGACGCGCTGGCGGGCGCGCAGCTTTTTCCCCACGCCGCGGCGGGATTATCTGCTGCATCCACTAGGCGGGTTCGTGTTTATGGCGATCGTGATCAATTCGGCCTACCGCCACTCGCAGCGCCGCGGCGTGACCTGGAAAGGCCGCACATACGGCGATGCCGATGCGGTGGGCTGATCATTTTGCGGCAATATCGATTTCGCCAAGAACGAGGCGGGTGCCGCCGTGTACTTCGGCCTGGGTGCCGGTCACGGGCAGGCGCAGGCTGAGGTTGCTCGGATCTTCGTCGGCGGGGCGGACGCCGAGGATGAGCGTGTAACGGCCTGGTGCGAGATCGTCGGGCAGGGCCAGGCTACGTTCGTCGTGGACGGGGTAGCCGCGCCAGGTGCTGGTCAAGCCGGCGGGCGCGTAGCCGCGTAGTGGCGCATCATCGACGCCGGCCAGCGGTGGCTGTTCGCAGTTTTGGCAGAGGTGTAGGAACATGCTGTAATTCTTGGTCGGGTTGACCTGCGACTGCCAGTACAGCGTGATTGGCAGCGCGCCGCCGGGCCGAGCCTGCCCGCCAAAAAGATTGATGGTGTAGCCGCGTAGCTGAACTTCGCCGCCGAAGGTCGCTTCGAGCGGAACCGCGGGCGCGGGTGGCGCACTAGGCTCGCCTGCCGTAGCGCGAAATAGCTCTGGGAAGCTTTGGCACATGGTTTCGACGCCAAGAAACTTCTTTGGGCCACACGTCCACAAGCGCTGCGGGTAGAGAAAGCGTAGGCCCATCCAGCCGTAGGCATCTGGCTCTGTGGGTGGCTGCTCGATAATGCGCGCCTTGTAGTCGGCTTGCAAATCTTCTAGCGTCTTTGGCGGGTCGATTGTCGCTGCGTGGTCGGGGGCGATCAGGAGCAGGGCGCGCTTTTTACCACTCGCTGCCTGGTTGAAGTCGGGGTCATAGCTGCGCTTGAAGCACGCGCTGATCGCTTGCGCATCGCCTCGGTTGTCCACCACACAGCTGCCTTCGCCAAACAGTGGAAAAACAGTCGGCGCTGGCAGCGGGTCGGGCGTGACGCGCGGTGCGTAGTACTGCCACAGTGGCAGTGCGTAATAGGGGTGCAGCACCAGCAGATCATCGGGGTGCAGTTCCCCGGCGAGCGACGTGACTGCTTCGCGCCACTGCTCCTTGACCGGCGCGCCGGAGAACTGGCCGTGATTCGGCTGAAGCAGCACGGCGACGCTGGAAAGCAAGAACAAAGAACACAGAACAAAGAACAGCGCCCCGGCATGGGAAATAAGGCGAAGAGCTTGATCTGCCATGAAGTCATTTGTTCTTTGTTCTCTGTT
>JACMIM010000475.1 GCA_014381165.1 Roseiflexaceae bacterium | reverse complement strand
TACGGTTTTTGAACAGCCCAAGCGGCACCATCGGCTGTGGACTGCGCGCCTCGACTGCCACAAAGCCGACCAGCGCCGCCACGCCACCGCCCAGCGCCGCCAGCGTCAGCGGTGCGCCCCAGCCGGCCTCCGGCACCTGTAGCAGGCCAAATGTCAGCGCGGCCAGTCCGAGTGTCACCAGCGCTGCGCCCCAATAATCGAGTTGGCGTGGCGCGTTGGGGTTTATGCTTTCTGGCACCTTGAAATGCAGCGCCGCCAGCGCCAGCAGTGCCAGCGGCACATTGATAAAGAATACCGCCCGCCAAAGGCCCTGCGCCGCCAGTAGCCCACCCAGTGCTGGCCCAAGCAGCGTGGTGATCGTGCTGAACGATGACCATGTGCCGATCGCCGTGCCGCGTCTGTCCGGCGGAAACAGCGCCGAGATCAGCGAGAGGCTGCCTGGTACCATCAGTGCGCCGCCAACGCCTTGCACCGCGCGCGCCGCGATCAGCGCCTGCACGCTCGGCGCAAACCCGCAGGCTAGCGATGCCACCGCAAAGATGGCGATGCCGATCATGAACACACGCTTGCGGCCAAACCGGTCGCCCAGCGCCCCGCCGACCAATAGCAGCGCCGCCAGAAACAGCGCATAGGAGTTGAGCACCCACAGTAGGTCGGCCCCGCTTGCGTCGAAATCGCGCTGGAGCGCAGGCAAGGCCACATTCAGCGCGCTGCCATCGATAAAAGCCATGCTGGAAGCCAGGATGGCGGCGAACAAGACCCAGCGCCCAGTTTCGGGCGTGATAAATGAATCTTTTTCTTGTGTCATTGTTTTTCTGTTGCAATTGCTTTTTGTTCGCAGAGGGCAAACGTGCTTATTTCTGGTGCGCGGCGAGCAGGCGGGCGTTCAACTCGTGGAGCTGCGTCGGATCGGCCAGCACGCGTAGGTGGTCGTCTTCGTGAATGACGGTCGCACCACTTGGCACGATCTGATCACCATTGCGTTCGATCAGGATGACTAACACATTACGTGGTAGCCCCAGGTCGCGGATGGTCATTCCAGCGGCCGGTGTGCCCACTGGCACCACCAGGTCGCACACGCGGCTCTGATCGCTGACGGCAGGAATGAATTCAAGCGAATGGTGATTCTGTTGGGGCGAACCGGTGTTGAGCTTGAGCAGGTCGGCCACGCGCCGGATCGTTGTTCCCTGAAACAGCACTGAGGCGAGCACAATAAAGAAGACGATGTTGAACATAAAGCTGGCCTGCTCGACCCCGGCGATCAGTGGGTAGGTCGCCAGCACAATCGGCACAGCTCCGCGCAACCCAGCCCAGGAGATCATGAACTTTTCGGCGGGGCTGTAGCGCGTGAAGGCCAGCGCCACGAACACCGCCAGCGGGCGTATACCAAGCGTGAGCACCAGCGCGCCCACCAACCCCGCCCCGATCACCGCAACAAGTTGCGAGGGAAAGACGAGTAAGCCAAGCGTAAGGAACATCACAATTTGCATCAGCCAGGCCAGCGCATCGTGAAAACGCGCCAGCGACTGCCGATGTACGAGGCGTTGATTGCCCATAGTGATTCCGGCCACATACACGGCTAGAAAGCCATTTCCGTGCGCCCAGACCGCTGCGCCAAAGGTGAGCAGCACGGCGGCAATCGAGATGATTGGGTACAACCCTTCGACATCGAGATGCACGCGGTTGATTAGCCAGGTCATCAGCCAGCCGAACGTTAAGCCAAGCGCTGCGCCAACAAGCATCTCCCAGAAGAACAGCGGCACCAGGCCAAGCAGCGGCGCAGCAGGGTCGATCAGTAGTGCGGTCAGGCCGATAGTGAGAAACACGGCGATCGGGTCGTTGCTGCCAGACTCTAGCTCGATCAGTGGCTCTAGATTTCCACGCAGATGCACATTGGACATCCGCAGCACCGAGAACACGGCGGCGGCATCGGTCGATGAGATGATCGCGCCTAGGAGTAGGCCTTCAAGCCAGCTCAGACCGAAGACCAGCAGGGCGAGTGCGCCAAAGAGCATGGTGCTGATCAGCACCCCAAGATTGGCCAGCAGCAGCCCCGCGCCGAGCACAGGCCGGATGGCTTTCCAATCGGTATCTAGCCCGCCCGAGAACAGGATGAAGGCCAACGCAACTGTGCCGACTTGCTGCGAGAGGGTTGCGTCATCGAAGTAGACATTGCCGGGGCCGTCGGCCCCCAGCAGCATGCCCAGCCCTAGGAATAGCAGCAGCGATGGCACCCCAAAGCGCGATGAAGCCTTGCTGGCGGCGACGGCTGCCAGCAGCAGCAGTGCGATGATCACGAGAAGCTGTTCGATAGCGAGCATAGTGCTGTTGTTTCAAGGCGGCAGCAAGAATTGACTATTTCTTCTACATCTAAGCTTTGTACTTGATTCAAAACTCAGCAGCGACAATGATCTCAAGCCCGGCAGCACGCAATGGTGCGAGCTGTGCCTCGGTTGCCGTGGCATCGGTGATCAGGGTGTGAACGGCGGGCAGCGGCGCGATGCGGAACAGCGCGACTGTGCCAAGCTTGGTGCTGTCGGCCAGCACCACCACGCGGCGGGCGCGCTCGATCGTAGCGCGGTAGGTCAGCGCCTCAAGCTGGTTGGGGCCGGTCAGCCCGTGCTCGGTGCTCAGCCCAGTCACACCGATAAAAGCGGTCGAAACGTACAGCTCGCGCAGGCTTTGCTCGGCGAGCGGCCCGGCCAGCGCGAAGAAATCCGGCAGTAGAAAGCCGCCGCTTAGTACCAGATTCAGCTCGCGCACGCCCGCCAGCTCCATCGCCACATTCACTGCTGTCGTGACCACCGTGAGCGGGCGCGGCGGGCTGTGGCGCAGCGCCCGCGCGAGCTGTGTGGTGGTCGTCCCCGGCGAGATCGCAATGGTGTCGGCGGGCTGGATGAGCTGCATGGCCGCCAGTGCGATTTGGGTCTTCGCACCAGCCTGCTTGTTCAGGTTGGCCTGAAAGCTCAGTTCGTGTGCGTAGGCCGTGTAGCTGAGCGCGTCGGCGGCGACCGCCCCGCCATGCACCCGCCGCAGCAGGTTCTGGCGCTCCAGCTTTTCCAGATCGCGGCGAATCGTCGAGCCATTGACGCCAAGTTCGCGACTTAGCTCCTCGACCGCGACCCGGCCCTGGCGAACCAGCAGTTGCAAAATGTGTTCGGCGCGATGTGTGTCGTCCATAGTTGTAGGTGACAGATCGCAGATTGCAGATTTTACAATCTTATCGGACTAGGACTTACGCAGTTGGCGACTTCAGCATGCGATAGCACGGAACATCTATCTTTTTTGTTTCGTTGTTTGGTGCAAAGCACCAAACAATGAAACAATTATTTGTTATTTCCTTGCCCGCCGCAGGCGAGATGAAAGCGCTTGGGCAACTGCGTAACTCCTATCTTAGCTGGCATGTTGCCCTTCACTGCTAGAACTCGGACGCTAGCCTGGTTGGAAGTCCGTCAATGCTGGACAAGTTCTTTTCGGCCCGGTACTCGCGCAATTTGTCCTCGCCACGGTTTTCGGCCCAGTTAAGGAGCGTGTCTCGCTGTCCGGCAAACTCCATCAGCGGCACGGCAAACCCGCAGGCAGTTTGCACCCGCGTCACGTCAACGCTGATAATCTGGCGTGCGCCGGGGTGATCGGGAAACAGCGGGCGCAGCCCGGCCCACGCTGGGTCGCCGGCGATGACGGTGCGGCCCTGCCCATACAGCCGCAGAATACTTGGCGGGCCGCTAAAGGCACAGAACATGAGCGTCACCCGGCCATTCTCGGCCAGGTGCGCCGAGGTTTCATTGCCACTGCCGGTCAAATCGAGGTAAGCCACGCGGTGTGGGTTCAACACACGCAGGCAATCGTGGCCCTTTGGCGAGAGATTAACATGGCCAGCAGCATCGAGCGGCGCGCTGGCCACAAAGAACAGCGGCTGCGCGGCGATGAAGGCAGCTAATTCCTCGGTGATCTGCGCATGAATCTTAGCCATTGGCGTACTCGCTATAGATTGGGAAGTCTCGGTTGAATTTATTGTATCATACGATGATAAGGTAAGCAGTGCGCACTTGATCAAGAAACACGCGCGTTTTTGTTATGTGTGATCTTGACGAATGACTAGTTGGCGTTTATGATGCATTCACGGCATTGTTCTACCACAGAGCGCGTAAAGAATACTATGCATGACCATCATACCCCAGCTTGGGAGCAGCGCTGGCATCCTCTACGCGAGGAGTGGATTATCGTCGCAGCTCACCGCCAGAACCGGCCTTGGATTGGCGAGACAGTGCTGGCCGCGCCGCCAGCCAAGCCGCAGCATGATCCAGTGTGCTACTTGTGCGCTGGCAATGCCCGCATCAGTGGGCAGCGCAACCCTAACTACGGCGGCGTGTATGTGTTCGACAATGACCACCCGTGCGTCGGGCCGGACGCGCCGCAGCCAGCCGCCCACCCGCCGCTCTACCGCACCCGCAGCGCCAATGGCATCGCTCGCGTGATTTGCTACAGCCCGCGTCATGATCTCACGCTGGCCGAGATGCCGCCCGCCACGCTCGCCGATGTGATTGGCGTCTGGCAGCAGCAGACCTTCGACCTGGGCCAGCGTGCGGAAGTCAATCACCTACTCATCTTCGAAAACAAGGGCGATGTTGTCGGCGTTTCGAATCCGCATCCGCACGGCCAGATCTACGCGACCAACTTTGTATTCAGGTCGATCGAAGTCGAGCTGGCGGCCATGCGTCGGCACGCTGCCGCGACTGGGCGCAACCTGTTCGCCGAGATCATCGCCGCCGAGCAATCCGATGGGCGGCGCGTCCTGTTCGAGGATGAGCATAGCATCGCCTTTGTGCCGTTTTTTGCGCGCTACGCCTACGAGGTGTATCTTGCGCCGAAGCGCAGCGTGCCGCACGTTGCGGCGCTCAGCGATGCCGAGG
>JACMIM010000474.1 GCA_014381165.1 Roseiflexaceae bacterium | reverse complement strand
CTTCAAGAACTCGTCGCGCCGCGTGGGTTTACGGTAATGCTCGAATCCTGACTCCACATCGGCGGCCATCGCCAAGGTTTGTTGTTTCATTGACATGTAACGTTTCACCCTCGGGTGGCGTGGACCTTAATCAGCATTGCCTTAAGTCCATCCGCTTAATACCCATGATAGGAGCAAACGCCTGTTTTCACTATAGCCTGAGAGGGGCTGCTGTGCTTGTGAGGTGCGGGCAAGGTGACCTCTTGTTGTGTTTCTGGAAGTTGCCGCCAACGCATGGGCTCACAAGCCGCTAACATGCCTCTTCATTTCGCATTTTGAATCGCCACCTCATGCCTGCCTCCCCCCAAATTGCGCTTGCCACCTCTGACGATGTCGAGCAGACCCGCACCGGCACCTTTGTGCGTTATCCCGATTCGCCGTTTGAGCTGTACCAGCCTTATCCGCCTGCCGGCGACCAGCCCGAGGCGATTGAAAAGCTGGTCGAAGGCGTCCATGACGGCGAGGTGTTCCAGACCCTGCTGGGCGTGACCGGCTCGGGCAAGACCTTCACCATGGCCAATGTGATTGCCCGTTTGGGGCGCCCGGCCATCGTGTTCGCGCCCAACAAGACGCTGGCCGCGCAGCTCTACAGCGAGTTCCGCGAGTTCTTTCCCAAGAACGCGGTGGAGTATTTCGTCAGCTACTACGACTACTACCAGCCCGAGGCCTATGTGCCGCAGCGCGACCTGTTCATCGAGAAAGACTCGGCCATCAACGAGCACATCGAGCAGATGCGCCTCTCGTGTACCAAAAGCGTGCTGGAACGGCGCGACGTGGTGATCGTGGCCACGGTGTCGGCCATTTACGGCATCGGCCAGCCCGAGGCCTATCACCAGATGGTGATGACGCTGCGCGCCGGCGACAAGATGGGCCAGCGCGACATGATCACCCAGCTGGTGCGCATGCAGTACCAGCGCAACGACATGGATTTCTCGCGCGGCAAGTTCCGCGTGCGCGGCGACACGATCGACGTGTTTCCGGCCGAGCACAGCGAGATGGCGATTCGGATCGAGTTGTTTGACGACGAGATCGAGTCGCTGCAACTGTTCGACCCGCTCACCGGGCGCATCCGCCAGAAGATTCCGCGCTTTACCGTCTACCCCAGCAGCCATTACGTCACGCCGCGCGAGCAGGTGCTGTCGGCGGTGGAGGCGATCAAGCTGGAGCTCAATGACCGGGTGAAAGAGTTTGTGAGCCAGGGCAAGCTGGTCGAAGCGCAGCGGCTGGAGCAGCGCACCCGCTTCGATCTGGAAATGCTCAACGAAGTCGGTCACTGCAAGGGCATCGAGAACTACAGCCGCCACCTCAGCGGTGCCGCGCCCGGCGAGCCGCCCGCCACGCTGACCGATTACCTGCCGAAAGACGCGGTGATGTTTCTGGACGAGTCCCATGTGCTGATCGGTCAGTTTGGCGGCATGTACAACGGCGACCGCTCGCGCAAGACCACACTGGTGGAATACGGCTTTCGCCTGCCCAGTGCGCTGGACAACCGGCCGCTGAAGTTCGAGGAGTTCGAACGCAAGGTGCGGCAGGCCATCTTCGTGTCGGCAACGCCGGCCAAGTACGAACAGGAAAACGCCGGCCAGG
>JACMIM010000473.1 GCA_014381165.1 Roseiflexaceae bacterium | reverse complement strand
GTGAGCGCAAAAGCTCGACCGGCTGCGGCTTGACAGCAAACGGCGCTTTGCCGCGCAGCTTGAGGCGCTCGCGGCAGTTGCACGCAACGACGGCAGCCCACTGATTGCCGATTCGGATGTCGCACGCATGATCGAATCAGATACGCCGAACCTGCCCGATGAAGCCATCTCCACGGCGTTTCGGCTGGATGCGCCATTCTTCACGCTACCGCAGTTCGCCCGCCGGCTGCGGGCGTACCGATCGGATCGTGGCCTATGAGTGCCATAAGCGAATCCGCCACGCCGCCAGCCAGCCTATCCCCACTATCACATTGGTCGGCGCGGCTGCAACTGCGGAGTATGCGCCTGCTGCTCCTGCACGACCGGCGGCTGTTTCGCAACCAGTTTCGCGCCTTCTTTGCCGAAAGTATGTTGCCTGAGCTGCCGCTGTTTCAACAGTACCAGCGCCACATCCGGTTGCTGGCGCTCAGTGACGAACTGCTGGGCGACATCATGCCGCGCATTCGTCGGCAGCTCAGTCTGCTCACGAACCAAACCCGCCTGCGCGAAGAAGCGCCCACGCGCGGCGACATCGACTGGCGGCGCACGATCGAGCGCGGCTGGCAGGACGTGCCTGGCCTGGCCCCCACGCAATTCGACACACGCCTGCGCCAACGCAGCACCGCGACGCCGGAAAACACCCTGGTTGTCGCGATCCTGCTTGCTTACCGGCGCGAGCTTGCTGGGGCGCTGCGCGAGCAGATGCAGGATGAGGCGCTGACGGATGATGAGCGCCAGATACTCGCTGGCCATGACGAGCGTGCCGAGCGCGAACTTGCCGCCGCCTACGCGCGCACGCTCCTTTCGGCGGCGCAGGCTGCGAACATCGGCGTGCTTGTCGGCCAGGTCGCGGCGCGTTTGCGGCCAGGACCAAACCCCTACCGCGATCTGATTACCTGGTGGCAGGGCTTTCATGCGCTGCGGATCGGGCGCGGCGCGGCTGAACGCACGCTTGCGCTTTCGAGCCAGCGCGACGATCAGAAAACAGAGGCGTGGCTATACGAACTGTGGATCGCACTGGAGTTTGTGCATGTGCTGCACGCAGCGCAGGCGATCACCGCCGCCGACACCAGCATCACAACCGACACACTCCAGTTCTGCTTTGCCTGGAATGGTCGGCGCTTCCGTTTCCGCTATAACCGCCAGCTTGCGCCCGCTGGCGAGGGTGGCAGCGGCTGGCAACATGGCCCAGCTTCGCGGCCCGATTACACAATCGAGCGGGAAACAGCGCTGGACGTGCGCCACAATGGCAGGCTGATCTGGCGTGAGCCGCCAGTTGTGCTGGATGCTAAGTACTACCTGCTTGGCCAAGATCCCGCGCGCACGCACGGGCCGATCAAAAAAGTCTTTGGCGATATGCTGCTGCTCGGCGCGAAACACGGCGGTTTATTCTTTCCAATCCTGCCTGAACCGCCTGAAGCTGCCGCCCACACACGAACTGTTCGACGGGAAGATTACCGGCACCACGGCGGTATCAGCAACGCGCCAGAACTGCGCCTATACCGGCTGGCCCCCGACACGCCCGTCGAGCAGCTCCAGCGGCGGTTGCGTGCCGTGCTCGACAGCGCAACAACCCAGCTCCCCGAGCGACCGCCGGTTGCCTGCCATGGCGTGTGGCTGGACACCGAGAGCATCAATGCCAGCCGCACGGCAACGCCGCATGGTGCGATCCTCTGCCCCAAGCCGCACATTGGTGCGGGCGTGTCCGATCTGGTCGATATCGAGCTGCACTGTTTGAAAGACCCACGCCTGTGTCATGTGATTGGCCAGCCGATTATTCCGCCGTTGGTGGTGCGCGCCACAACCCGGGAAGAACTCGATCGGCGCGCCAGTGACACCCGCAGGCGCCACGACCACGCGCTGACCGAGGCCGAGCAGCACGGCGATGGCGAGCGCGCGGAGCAGTTGCGCGCCCACATCTTCACCGGCATCGGGCGCACGGTCGAGCAGTATGTCAAAGTACGCGGCAACACGGCCAGCGTCGAAGAGCTGTTCGAGCATTGGGTTTTTGGCGAGTACTGGCGCGAACATTCGCGCTGCCTTTCCGAAGTATCACGCCGCATGTTGTTGAGCGGCGAGTACGTGTGGCAGGAATACAGCCAGACAACGCTCGAGGACTGGGCGGCACCGGCGATTCAATTCTGCCGGGCACTGGAGCATGAGCTGAAGCGGCGGACGTATCACCCCGATCGCCGACCCAATTACCTTGGCACTGCACGCTGGACGCTTGGCACGCCACTCCACGCCTACCGAAACCGCGCGTCCACCGACGCAAACCCGGCCAAGGCGCAACATAACTGGAACTTGCTGCTCTCGTATGTTCATACCAGCAAGAGCGACCCAATCGCGTTTGTGGCGATGCTTCAACGTATCGAGGACGGGCAGGTTGGCAGCCACCGCAATACGCTCGCGCATAGTAATGCGGCCCAAAAAGCGATTGCCGAAACCGTGCGGGCGGTGATTATTGGCGACCGCAGAGCGCCCGGCGTGCTTCCGTGGATCGTCGAGCATCTCGATCCGGTGGTTTCCGCAGAAGATCAAGCCAAGCACGACGGCAATGAATCTACGTAGGCTAGATTCCTGGCAGCAAAAAGAAAGCGCCGGAAGCAGTTATACTTGGGAGTTACGCAGTTGCCCAAGCGCTTTCATTTCGCCTGCGGCAGGCAAGGAACTAATTCATCATTGTTTTGGTTTTTGGCGCATTGCGCCAAAAACCGAAACAAAAAAGATAGATGTTCCATGCTGCCGCAGGCTGAAGTCGCCAACTGCGTAAGTCCTAATACTGCTTCTGGCGCTTTCCAACGAGCTGCCTCAGGCCGGATCCGAACCGGCGGTTCTAACATTTGGCCGCTACTGAATGGCATCGGCGATCGGCTGGTTGTTGAGCCAGATCTTCGTGCTAGTGACCGAGGGAAACTGCCGAGCTGTCTGGTCGATCTGGGCGATAATGCGTGGTTTGTCACACACGCCATTGGTTCGCACGGTGCCACTCAACACGATTTCCGCCTCGCCATTGATAATCCGCACGATATCCAAGCGAAGATCGGATTGATACAGCGCATTGTACAAGCCGGATTCGCCATAGCCTTGGCTCTTCAAGCTTAGGAGATCGTTCAGCGCCGCAGCAAGGACTCCGTTCGTTGCCGCGATCCGGCGTGGCACTGGCACAACTTGGTCACCACAACCAACCGAGCCACCACCTTGGCTGGTCAAAAAGATGTTGATATCGAGCTGGCCTGTTGGCGGATTCGGCGTGCCTGTTCCGGGGCGGTACGGCCCCTGTGTCCATGGCCGAACATCGGCACCAAGGCGGCCCAGCAATACCTTGAACTGATCTGGGTTGTCTGGATGCCACTCAAAGCGAGCGCGCTCGAACCACTGCGCCTGCACCAGTTTGCCTTCAGGCGTGGTGTACGGAATAGCCTCGGTGATTGGGAAGCCAAACAGCGCCAAGCTTTCTTGATAGCTCTTGCCTGCTCCACCGAACTCCAAGCCGTTGCTTTGCCAGTAGGAAGCGAAACCGAGCGCAACCTGCTGGTTACACACATTATGCTGCGTTTCCGGGAACCAAATGCAGCCGGAGGCTGGCCCGTTTGCAACTGGCAGAATGGTCGGGCCGAACAGTTGAGCGCCAAGCCGACCAAGCAGCACATCGTAGGGCCGTGCGTTTTCGGGGTGCAACTCAAAGCGCTGGCGCTCGAAGTATTGCACTTGCAACCCATTCTCATCCATCTGCGCGCTCAGCGGAAGGCCGAACGTGGCGAGGCCGCCGTTCTGCCTCCAATATTCAAGCAAGCGACCACTCACGCAGTAACCCGTTTCGGCAAAACACTGCTCACCGCTTTGCGCGGCAACCTGTTTCGCTGGCAGCGCAAAGGCAAGTGCCACGATTACGAGCAAGGCCGTGCGCCAAACGGCGCGAATCACGTTTCGATAGCTCATTCTGATGCTCCTGTACTGATCAATCTTGCCAGATTACCTACGTAACACCACGACCCAAACCGAGCCGCCCCGCCGCTGTGACTCCTGCGCCAAGTAGCAACGCCGCAGCAATGAGTGGCAGCAGCGTACCGCCGCTTGTATTTGGAAGTTCACTTGTTATTGGCGTCACCACAATTCGGCGGTTGTTGGCCGCCCCTGCGTGAGCACAAGGTAGCTGTTGGTGCTGCGGAATGTGTTCTGTCCATACGTTGAAATGGTTGCTTGGACGGCGTAGCTGTTGCTATCCACAATCTTCGAGGACTCGACACTCATGGTGAACGGAATGGGCGACGACTTGCCATTAGCTGGAATCTGCTGTTCGGCAACCAGGGTGCCTGCCACATCCTGCCGCGAAACATCCACCAATCGAACCGTTACAACCGTGTTTTCCGGTAGCGCTGAACGCTGTTAGTAGCTTACTGTTCCACTAACGGTCAGGGTTGTAGCGGTTTGCGCCTGCAATAGTTATGCCAGGGAAAGTGCGAGCATGATGGAAGACACAAGCGCGGCACACATACGAACCAACAAATCGGGCAAGCTTGCGTAGCTTCTTGCCTACCATTCATTGCTCCTATTCGATTGATTCGGCAGGTGACTATGCTTTGGTTGCTGGACAAAACACGGAATCGGGAATACCATAAAATCGAACCCTTGCTTTGTTTCGAGCATACGTTCGTGTACAAGCTGTAAATGGAGGAATTCCAATGGCGACGACCTACACTACGCAGGCGGGCGATTCGTTGTGGAGCATTGCCCAGCAATTTTATGGCGATGGCGCGCAGTGGAACGTCATTCACGAGGCTAATCGCAATGTGATTGCTGATCCTAATGCAATCCAAGCCGGATGGTCGCTGTACATCCCCGATGTAGCTACGCCGCAACCACCACAGCCCCATCACACCTACACCACAGTTGCGGGCGATACGCTTTGGGCTATTGCCCAACGCTTTTACGGCGATGGTTCGCAATGGGAACGCATTTACACCGTGAATCAATCGGTGATCGGCCCCGACGCCAACGCCCTACAAGCTGGAACGACGCTGACAATTCCAGGCTCGTAGCGCTCCAAGATACCCCCAGCGCCCATCCGCCAATGGCTACAAATAGGCTAGATTCTTGGCAGTAAAAAGAAAGCGCCAGAAGCAGATATACTGCTTCTGGCGCTTTCCAACGAGGTGCCTCAGGCCGGGCTCGAACCGGCGACCCTAGCATTTTCAGTGCTATGCTCTACCAACTGAGCTACCGAGGCGTTGCTGGCAACTGATCTTGCTAATGGGCGATGACGGGCTCGAACCGCCGACAGCCTCGGTGTAAGCGAGGTGCTCTACCAACTGAGCTAATCGCCCAAACAAGTGGTGCCGAGAAAGGGACTTGAACCCTTACGGGATTGCTCCCACTACCCCCTCAAAGTAGCGCGTCTGCCATTTCGCCACCTCGGCACAACGTCACTATTATACCGGCGCGCGTGCGTTCTGTCAAACCGAACAAAAATCGTAACTACTCAGAGGATGCCGCGTTTGCGGGGGGTTGGCGGCCTACGGCAAAAAAGAAGTGTTTTTGGTGGGGCGTTGCCCTGCCAAGCCACCGCCTAAGTAATGACCAAAAATCATGCTGTGAGTTGGTGCGGCATAGCCGCACCAACTCACAGCAACAAAACCTAGAACTTGTTCCACAGCTCCTGGTTGTAGACCTCGTGGTGGAACTGGATTTCGGCGGGCTTGATCAGCGCGCCGAGCTTGCGCGGGCAGCGGTCGGCCGAGTTTTGCTTCAGCTCGGCGAACTTTTGCTGCACGTCCTCGCCAAATAGCCCGGTGATGTAGCTGCTCGACTGGAATGCGCTGATCGCATCCTGGATGTTGTCGAACAGCATTTCCTCGCCGGCGCGCACGCCATTGCCCTTACTCGGGCCTTCCAGCCCAGTGCGCAGCAGTGTGTAGATGTGCATATACGGGTTAGCATCCGGCGCGACCGAGCGCACCTCGACACGGGCCGAGCGGCGGTTGCCCAGCGGAATGCGCACCATCGATCCGCGGTCGATCGCCGAGGCCTTGATCTCGTTGGGGGCCTCGAAGTGCGGGTCGAGCCGCCGGTAGGAGTTTACCGATGGGTTGAGCACCAGGCAGATGTCCTTGGCGCTGGCCAGAATTCGGTCGATGTAGTTCCAGCCGCTTTCAGACAGGCCGTCGGCACCCTGCGCATCGTAGAACAGGTTTTCGTCGCCGCGCGAGATCGACATATTCGTGTGCATGCCGCTGCCGTTGACGCCAACCAGTGGCTTGGGCAGAAAGCTGGCGGTCAGATCCAGCCGATACGCGATCTGGCGGCAGATCAGCTTGTACAGCATGATCTGGTCGGCGGCGGCGGTGGCTTCGGTGTAGCTGTAATTGATCTCGAACTGCGAGGGCGCGACCTCTGGGTGATCCTTCTCATTGGCAAAGCCCATCGCGCGCTGCGCCTCGGCGGCGGTGTCGATGAACAGCCGCAGCGGGTCGCCCGGCAGCGAGTGGTAGTAGCCGCCCGAGGACAGCAGTTCGAAGTGGCCGGTTTCGGCGTAGTGCTGCTCGGCATGGCGGCCACGGAACAGAAAGCCCTCGGTTTCGGTGGCGACATTACAAACCGTGCCGTCCTTTTCGAACAGGCTGGTGGCGTACTGTTTCAGCACCGAGCGCAGATCGGCGGCGTAGGCGCTGTTGTCGCGGTTCAGCACCTCACCGAACACAAACACCTTGCCGGGGCCAAACACATCGGCGGGCAGCCAGTAGAATGCGCTCCAATCGATGCCAAGGCGCAAGTCCGATTCGGACTGCTGCGTGAAGCCGCGGATCGAGGAGCCGTCGAAGGTCAGGTTATCGGCGGACTTGAGCAAAAACTTTTTGTCATAGTCCAGCATATGCAGGCGGCCCTCAAGGTCGGTAAAGCAGACAGTTACCGCCTTGATGCGCTTCTCATCATTGAGATATCTCATGCGCTCTTCGCGGATGGTATCCGGTGAGACGCGCTTGGTTCGCTGCTCCTTTGCGGCGAGGTTCAGCTCTTCCAGCTGATCATACGGGATTTCCAAAAATTCGCGAAGTGTCATGTCGTGTCGCCTCCATGGTACAGCTTTCCCCTGTCCCGAAATTATAGCAGAGGCGCTCTGGGCAACCGACCAAAAACCTGTGGATGGTATGCACAGACTTTTGCGCAGCGATTCGGTAATAGCGCACAAATGCTACTTCGAACGTATCGCCTTGATCAGGCGGCGCTTGGCGTCCACGGTCACGCGGGCGACGATCGGGGCGGCGTGACCATCAGGAGTTTGCAGGACGCGCGCAAAGGTGAAGGTGTATTCTTTTGAATTGACGGCAGCGAGAGGAACCCGCACACCGAGCCGCAGCATATCGGCGGACGAGGGTGTGTGTGTTGTGCGCAGGCTGACCTCGGGTTCGACACCCTTGAACTCGGGGAAGTGTTCGCCAATTACGCGGCGGGCGACTGTACGTGCCGCCGCCAGCGCAGGGTTTGGTCGCCGTGGTTGGGTCATAGAGCTTCTCTTTTTCCAGTTTTGGCGGTTTGCGCCAAAACTGAAATAAATATAGTGGTTCTCACGAATTTATAAAAAGGGGGAGTTTTCTGGGGGCTGCGCCCCAAGCCCCCGCGTTGAGCTACGCACGGTTACAATTCAAAAGAGCAGGGGAGTTTTCTGGGGCTGCGCCCCAAGCCCCCGCGTTGTGCTACGCACGGTTGCAACTCAAAAAGTGCCGCCCTAAACCCTGAGCGTGGGATCGCCATACAGCACGAACTCCAGCGCCGTCTTGCGGTCGTCGTCGTCGAGGGTGGCTTGCCCGGCGAGTGTTTCGCGCAGCAGCGCCGCGCGGGCCTGCACAAAGGCTGCACCAGTCGTCGTTCCGCCCTGCCTGACTGCTCGCCAGAAGTGTGCCGCCAGCAAATCGGCCTCGCTCAGCGGCCCACTTGCCGGGCCATAGGACATCGCGGTTGCGCCGACGAAGCAGGCCGCGCCGCGTGAAAGAAAGGCTAGCGCCAGCGAACTGCGCTCGTCGCCGTCAATCGCCGCCCCGTAGCAAGCCTCGCTGAACACCAGCGCCCCGTCGAGCGTGGCCTGTAGAACATCCTGCGGTCGCAGTGCCACCAGGTAGCCGTCGGCCCCTGGTGCCTGCCCGTACCAGGATGGCCCGCCACGCACGCCGTGCAGGTTGCAGTAGACTGCACCAGCCTGATCGAGCAGCGCCACATCAAGCCCAACGGCAACCTGTGGTGGCGAAAGCAGCGGCGGCTGGTGGCTGATCTCACGGTAAATGGCGGTAGTCGTATCGCGCCAAACAGCCGCGCCATAGCCAAATGTCTTGCCGAGGTCGGCGGCCCGCCCGCGCTCGTGCTGCTGGGTGGCCAGGCGGATCAGGCGGGCCAGCAGCGCACCGCTGGCTTCCAGCCCTTGATCACCGGGAATGCGGCCAACCGGCCACTCGGCGACCAGCGCGCCCGGTTCGCGGGCGCTGTAGCGGGCGTCGCCCGGCACCGTCGCATCGCCATCAGCGCTGGCTGGATTCGGCGCGTGGTCGAAGGGCACAATCTCGTGCCCGCCGACGATCAGCACGCTCTCGACGCGCCCGTCGGCCTGCTCGGCCTCCGCCGCAGCGGCACTGATCAGTTCACTGATGTGTGCAGCGCTGGCCAGCGCACCGGCAGCCAGGCTCGGTGTTGCTTCTTCCACAAGCAGCAAGCGTGAGGGCAGCCCACGGGCCGCGCGCGCC